>DAISZI010000126.1:0-5244 GCA_036824885.1 Oligoflexia bacterium | reverse complement strand
GAGCACTAGCTTTGCTTCAAACTCAAACGGTGATTTCTTTCATTGGATACCTATGGTCCTGCTGATTAGCTCCATATTGTCGTTAGATCAGCAGTTTCAAGATATTCATAGAAGTATAGGAGATTCAAATGGTGGATTTTGGAGCCAGATTACATCAGTAAGGAGAGTTTTTTTTCGAACTTTGCGGAGTTTTTCAGGATCTGAATTTAATCAATTTAATATATTTTGTTGGAAGCATTTCTCTTAGGCGGTGTAGGCTTTTTCTTGTTGTAGCAGGAATCAGTCGTTGAGATGCCTTGGAATGCTGGAATATGCAAAAATGCATTGGTAAAGCAGATGGGAGCTCGGGTGACTCAATATGCAGAAAAGTGAGAAAAGAGAGAGTCTTTGAAATGAGTTGATCAGGCATTTAATATAAATAATTTAAATTTATTTCAAAGATAGGAGGAGGGAAGGATGGAGGGAGATGATGGGAATTGAAGGGTAGAAGAAAGAGGGAGTGGATGGGGGAGAGGATGGGAGAGGTTCAGGAGAGGGATGGGGTAGATGGAAGAATAGAGGTGGAGGAGGGATAGGTAGGATGGGAGGAGCTGAAGGGAGGTAGAGGGAGATAAAAGGGTAGAGTGGTGGATGAGGGAGGTTGGATGAAAGGGTGGCTGAGGGTGGAGGATGGGAGAGGTTCAAGGATAGAATTCCAAAGGGCGTGGCAAAAGGTGTAATGAGTGTCTGTTGGAGGGGTGATATAGATTACAGAAGTTGTGGTTTGGGGAATGGTAGGTTTTTTTCTGTAGTTGAAAAACCATTGACTTATTGCATTGAATAGTCTATTTTTCTTTGAAGCGTGAAAAAATATATTTTTGTAGGCATGAAGTGTTCGTGGTGAAATTTAATTATTTTAGAAATAGTAGGTGTTGTATGTTTTATAGTCGTAGTTTTTTAGTGCTGCTTATGTCGGCAGTTGTTTTGACCGCAGGTTGTCGTGATGATAAGCAGAGTGCTTCTTCCGCTAATGTATTGTCTGCGAATCAGCAGCAGTCAGTACCACCGGTGTCAAATGTAGTTTCGAAGAAGGTTTCTGAGTATTTTACGTGGAAGGTATGCTCTGATTCAGATGCGCAAGAGGTCTCTTTAGGTTGGGGCGTCTTGCGCAATTTGATTTCGGAAGAGGTGTTTTTTAAGAGTATCTTTGAAATAGCAGGTTTTTCAATAGAGAAATATGTAAAGTTTATCGAATTGCAGGGAGAACGGATTGCTGTTTTTCTTGATAATTCAACTGAATCTCATGAAAAATTCGCTGTCGAATCCTCAGCAGAAGCACCGGAATCGGGTTCGAAGGATGAATCAGGTGGTGAATCAGGTGGTGAATCAGGTGGTGAATTATTATTAAATAAAACAGAGAAATCTCCTCCTGTGTCTGTGGGTGAACCTACTGCAGTTTTTCCATCTCCTGCGGAAGATTCAGAAGCACCACGGAAAAATGAATCGATCATAGATTTTAATCATGAAAAGAAGGTTTTTTTCGTGAGATCTTTGTTGGTTTTTATGAATAATGAAGATGAGGGTTATTGCTATAGTTACCATGAGGACGAAAACACACCTGATGTTTTCTACATCGTTAGACTCAAACCCGCGAATGAGGTTCAAAGAGGTGAAGGAAAGGGAGAAGAGAATATCCTGAATGAGAAAACCGAAGACTTGTATTCATGATTCAAATGATCAAGTGCAGTTGCGAGGAGGTTTCCAGCAAGGAGCCTCCTCGTTCTTTTTTTCGTAAGTTCATGAATAGTAATAAAAAAATTTGCTCTCTTTTTCGGCTCTTTTTTTTCTCATTCTTTTCCTAGGTCCTCTTTTCTTGATGGTCAGTTTTTTTCTAAAAAAAACTATCACTTGAAAGACTTATGAAATCTAGATCCTGAAGGCGTGATCTCAGAAAATCGGTTTCGATTTTGTTCTGGTTTTCGAGTTTCATTTTGATTCTTTTTTTGTTATTTTTGACCTACCACACAATTCTTAAAACTCATCGCTCTTTGGAAAATTATCGATTAGCGCAACATTTAATCAGCTCGATTTTTCTGCGGCTTTTGAAAGGGAACGGGAAATATTATCTCTCGATTCGATCCCTGATTCTTTATTTTTACTGAGCTCTTCACTCAGCTTTTAAGTGCATTCTCATGGAATCTCAGCTGATTTCACTTACCTACATTTCTTCCTCAAAGCTCATTGACTTCTCGTCCATTTTAGATTCAAGGTAATCTCCTCATGATTCAAAGCCCTCCCTGAAAGAGTTCACTGATGGCTGTGGTGAGAGCTTCGCTCAAAGAGCTAAAAAAGCATCCTCAGGAATCCAACCTACTGTTTGGTCGTGTTGTACTTGTCTCCAGAGGGACTTCTCGTGTGTGTTGGTGAGGAGGATACGAGTGCCTTCTCGGGCTTGTCCTAGTTCTGTATAATGATCCCCTGGTCCACTTCGAAGGACTTGGTTCTTAAGAAGGATGGCAGGGGAGCTCTTGTCGAGTTGTTGGAAGAGGTATAAACCAAAAAAGATACAAAAACCGAAGAGGGCAAAAAGAGTCGCTGGATTTTTTTTGAAGGGAAGGAGGCTTCGATGTTGGTAGTAAATGAAGATGCTTAAAATTCCGAGGAGGCAAGCAAAGGCTCCCAATCCTGTTCGAATCGTGTTGAGATTTCTGAGGGGTTCTAAGAAAGAGGAAGTGTCCTCACGGGAGAGTTGGGTGCGTACCCATTGGAGGTTGTATTCGGTATCTGCGTCAGGATGGAGTCTTTTTGCTTTTTCAAAGTGAGCGAGGGCATAAGGAAGCTTTCCTAAGCGAAAGTATACACTTGCTAAATTGTAATGGTAAGAAGCCTGGGGTGAAGGGTTTTTCAATAAGAGGGTGAGTGCTTGGGAATACTCGTGTTGATCGTAATGTTTTTTGAAAGTGGACCAGGTGTCAGCATGCCCATGAGTCCAAGCAAAAAAAAGAAGAAAGTACACTAAGCGCACGGGACATCATACTAGGGGATTCTCAGGTTGCTTGCAATGAAAATGAGTGGTAGCACGATGAGGTGCTTTCTATGAAACGCTTCCTGGAAGAAGCCAAGAGAATCATTCAAATGAACTCCGTCAGTTCCCACGGCAATGAGGAGATCGCTAATTACTTAGCTACGTTAATGCAGGAGAGGGATCTAAAAACTCAGCTGCAACTGGTCACGCATTCTTACGAGGAGCTATCAAAACGTCAATTTAATGTCATTGGGATTTTAGGGGATCCTTTGTCTGATCGAAAAATTCGGAAAGGCTTGCTTTTGTGTTCTCATTTGGACACCGCGGATCCGGGAATTCTATCGTATTGGACACAGACGTATGGGAATCCTTTTTTAGCGACTTTAAAAGACGGGGGCTTGTATGGTCTGGGAGCAGGTGGACCTAAATTAGATTTTTTATGCAAGTTGCATGCGTTGGATCGATTGAGGGAGAAAAAGTTCAAGCAGCCTGTTTATTTGCTCGGCACTTGTGGGGGAGAGTGTGGGATGTTTGGAGCACGTTATTTCATTAAGTCGTTAAGTTTGAATCCTCAATGGGTGGTGGTCTCTGAGCCCTCTGATTTTAAAGTCATTTATGAGCATAAGTACTCCATGATTTATCGGGTATCTCTTGGGTACCCCTGGGTAGAGCGTGATGCTCATGGATTCAATCGAAAAGTTGAGCTTCGTTGTTTCGGGCGTTCTTCTCATAGCTGTAATCCTCAATTAGGACGTAATGCCATTTGGGAGACTTTGCAGTTTTTATCTCAAGCTATGGAGCATGGATTTGAAATGAGGTTCACAGGGCTTGAAGGGGGGGGTGTCAATAATCAGGTCCCTGATCATTGCATGGTAGAATTTTATTTGAACTCGCATCAATTGGAGGATTTTAAGTATTTTTTTAGAGAAACGATGCCTCATGAAGATACTTTCCGGATGGAGTTAAGTGGTGTCAGGGATGCCGGAGTGCGTTTTTTTCCGGAAGATCTCTTTGGCTGTATTTTGGAAGTGGTGCAATTCTTCCAGAGACTTGAGTTTTCTTTAAAAGATCAAAAAGACCCCTTGTACGATCCTGCTTTTTCTACGGTCAATCTTGCTAAAATTCAAAAGAAGTCGTCTCTTTTGGAGATGTATTTTGATTTGAGATTGCTTCCTGAGATTGCTCCTGAGGTCATGGATCAACAAATCCGAAAGGCGATTCAGCCTATTGCCGCACAGTACCCCCGGCTCAATATCACCGTGAATCGAGATCAAATCAGTCCTACGTTAAAAATGCCCCTGGGAGATCCCTGGCTTCAAAACCTTGAAAAAGTAATCGATGTTCCCGATGTTTTTGCTAAGAAATCCAATGCCACAGAAGCTGCATTGTTTTTTCAAGCAGGCTACCCTGCTGTGGCTTTTGGTCCTGGCAAAAGCCAGGGCAATAGCCACGCCTCTAACGAAAGCATCTGCCTTGAGCATTTAGAGAAAGCTATTTCCTTTTACGAAAGCCTCATCGAGTCAGTTTGTTGTTAAATATCAGGAGGTTTGGCTACTTTTGTAGCCTGAGGACCTCGAGGTCCATCAATGAGCTCGAATTCTACTTCTTGGCCTTCCGCTAAGGTTTTAAATCCCTCTCCCTGGATGGCTGAATAATGGACAAAAACATCCCGATCTGTTCCTTCAGCTCGAATAAATCCATACCCTTTACTGTCATTAAACCATTTTACTAATCCCGTCGCCACTTCTTAACTCCACCGTTTCTGTTTTTCAAACTACGGTAGGTAGATATCACGTGGAGATGAGTAGTCAATCGAAAAAATTCATGAAGTTTCTGTAGAGCGTTGTTTTTTCAAAATACGCTCCATAGCCATCTGATCAGCAATGGTATGGGTAGGTGTTTGGGTCTCATGTGCTCGTTCTAAAATGGTTAACACAGTGTCATGAATTTTTTGAGTGTGGTCTCTTGAGCCTTGCAAATTATAGGTTTTTTCATGAGGATTTTCGTAGGCTATATTGATCACCCCACCTGCATTGATAGCGTAATCAGGAGCATAGACGATTTTACGTTTCAAAAGCTCCCGACCCATAGTTGGGTTAGAAAGTTGGTTATTCGCAGCTCCTGCGATTGCTTTTGTTTTTAACCGAGGCAATGTCTCCTCATTAATCGTTCCCCCTAAAGCTGAAGGAGAAAAAATATCACATTCAACATCGTAGATTGCATCAGGAGGGACTATGTCT
>DAISZI010000371.1:0-1301 GCA_036824885.1 Oligoflexia bacterium | reverse complement strand
TTTCATGAAACCTCACACACTGCCGATCCAAGCAAAGACGAACCACGCTGTTTCATTGACTATATCGATTGAAGCTCCCAGGTCAACAGTAGCCTACATCCTCAAGCACAAAAGATCTTTTTTACTTAAGATCAAGGATTGGATTTTAAGACAATGCGTGCTATGTTAGAAAAAAGTTCATTGGGTCACACAAAGTGGGCCAAAAGCCCACTTTTTTTATTTGAGAAGGTGCCTTCGAAACTCATGGCGACTGAAATAGATCAAAATAAAGCTTGCTCAAAAAAAAATTTGGATCTTTTAGCCTTAGAAAATAAATTAATTGAATTAACGACTTCCTGGATCCAGACCTTGGGTTATCGAACCATCTATCTAGAATTACTCAGGAATCCAACAAAAATAAGGGTTTTTATTGATTTTCTGGAAAAAAATCAGCAATTCATTGGCATCGAAGATTGTGTGCGCGTCACTCACGCTTTAGAAGCGCATTTAGATGAACCAGAAAAAAGCCTGCTCGGAGATGAGCAGGTCGCTGAAATCCTATCCAGCAATTACGAACTTGAAGTTTCTTCTCCAGGAACACCAAGACCGCTTCGACTCAGAAATGATTTTGAAGCCTACTTAGGAAAAACCGCTGAAGTCACCACAGATCCTTCTTATCCACACGGCTTGGAAGAAGGAAAAAAATTAAAAAAAAAACACTTTCAAGGTACCCTGCTTGGCACTCAAGAAGACCATCTGTTGCTAGAGCTTCTCCAGAAGCCCTCCAAAAAACAGAATGCTTCTGAAGCACAAGAAAAAACGGTGATTGCCATTCCTTTTTCACTCATTTTAAAAGCAAACCTTCACGAGGAAGAGACGCTACTGAGAAAACCAGGAAAAGGTGAAAATTCCATTATCAAGAACCCAATCATGAAAGAGAGTAAAAGATGAATCCATCAGAACTCAGCCGAGTGATCGAAGCCGTAGGAAAAGACCGAGGCATTAAAAAAGAGGTCATTATCGATGCTTTAGAGCAAGCAGTGTTGACCGCAGCACAAAAAAAATACGGGCTCACAGCCACCATCGAAGCTCATTACAATAATGAAACAGGCGAAATTGAACTTTTTAAATTTAAAAAAGTAGTCCAAAGCGAACCCGAGATGCTGGACGAAGCAGAAGAAATGGAGCTTCAAGAAGCCTTAAAGCTTGATCCTGAAACCGCCATAGGTGATGAGCTGGGGATCAAATTAGAAGAAGCGGATTTTGGTCGCATTGATGCTCAGACGGCAAAACAGGTCATTTTTCAAAAAGTTCGAGATGCT
>DAISZI010000370.1:0-1312 GCA_036824885.1 Oligoflexia bacterium | reverse complement strand
GCCGGGCACATAAAATAAATTAATTAAATTTATAAAAAACTTGAAACTCGAGCCCTTTTGAAGTCAGAGAAAGCAAAAACTGATTCGGCTCATCGTGAAAACTCGAAAAAAGGATGGGGGTTTGCCAAGATGAGGGTTACTCAAAGTCATGTCGCCCAGATTGAATCTTTCAAGGTCGCTTTTGATTTGCTGCTCAATATCCTAAGTGTGCTCGGCTACAGCTTCAAAACCCTCACAAAAAGAAAGCTGCATGAGCAAAAGGGATCCTCAGTCAAAAAAAATTGAGTTATTACAATTAGACTAGAATCCTGAAATTCATTTTTGGTGAACTTTTTATCTTTTTAGTCTAATAACGATACAAATTCAATCAATAGTAGCTTAAGAAAAGAGAGAATTTTGGGCCTTTCAATCTTGAAAATAAAGTAAAAAAATATAGCTTGAGTCAGCAAAATAGGACGGTCTCAGCATTAAAATCGGTGGGGTTTGTCATGTCAAGGCCTGAACACGGAATCCTAGGACCCTTTGCCTTCTACCTTGGCTTGAATTTCAGAGATGCCATCTAGATTCTGTTCTAAGTCTTGCATCGTATGGAAAAAGTCACCGAACCCGGGTTTTGAATGCCGAGTGCACTTTTTAGGAGATCTGCTTCACACCTTGCCCATCTTTCAAATGAGGACCCTTCGCGGCGCGACATCTTTGCTACTTTTTTCAGCTGCTCCCATCGCCAGTCAAAGAAAAAGTAAGCATTCCACCAATTAGGCCATCCTACGACTGGGCGCATAAAACTGAAGTTTCAAGCTTTTGGCTGAAATTTATCCAAGATATTGAAATTATTTATTTTTTTAAAGCTAAGCATTTTCTTTGATGCTTTTAAAATCAACTAGCTATAAAAAAACTTGAAACCCAAGTCTCGCCCTCCCCCAAAACCTTCTCTCCTGCTCACAAGGCCCCCCTCTAATTTTATTGCAGATTCAAAAGCACTACGGTATGGAAGTCTGCATGCGCTTAGTACAAAAAATCCTTTTTGCTTCCACCAATCGATTGAAATTCTTAGAATTCCAATCTCTTTTTCAAACATACAGCTTCGAGCTTCTTCCAGCGGAAAAACTTTTAAGCAATCCACGCCACCTGCAAGACGCAGAACAGCATAGCACTTACTTAGAAAATGCCATGTCCAAAGCAAAACTCGCACAACGCGCTTGCCATTATCCTACTTTAGCGGATGACTCAGGGCTGGAAGTAGACGCCTTAGACGGCAAACCTGGAGTACTGAGTCGACGCTTCACTCAAGCCTTTCCCCAAACTTCATCCC
>DAISZI010000005.1:13951-21422 GCA_036824885.1 Oligoflexia bacterium | reverse complement strand
GAGGGTACTGCGAATACCTTAGTGGCCAATGGTTTTACTAAGCGGCATCGTTGTATTTTGATGGGGGCTCAAGGAGTTCCTTCGAATGCGGTTCGGGGCTGGTGTAAGTTAATTCAGGATCAATTGAGTGTGCCCTTGTTTTTCTTCGGAGATCTCGATGCTTATACTATGCAAAATATTTTCAGGACGTTAAAAGCTGGATCTGCAGCAAGTTTGATCCGAAATTCAGATTTCTCTGCGCCTGATGTACGTTTTTTAGGAGTTTTACCAGAAGATATCAAGAAGTACGATTTAAATGATTACCCTGTGAAAGAAAATGATGCGCAAGAAGTGAGGGCTTTGAAAAAAGCAACGGACGCTTTGAAAAATGATCCTTTTTTTCAGGATCAAAGAAACCAAGGTCTCAATGCGATTTTAAAATGGTTGCTCTCAAATAAGCGCCGTTGTGAGCAACAGGCTTATTTCAGTGTGGACCCTCGGGATCCCACAATGCCTGAAAAGATCATCATCGAGAAGATCAAGCGTGGAAATTACGTTTGATCAGCGCATTTTTCTGAAAAGGTACGAAAGCAGAGAAACGAGCGCACTGAGTGCTAAGCAGCTCACCCAGGGGAAGTAGATTTTCACATTTTCCCTTTCGATGCGGATATCTCCTGGTAATTTGCCTAAAGGGGTGTATTGCCACAGAAGTCCTATGACAATCAAAAGGCATCCTAAGCTCATGCAGAGTTTCGTGAAGGGGTGCATGCCGACACTCTAGCACAGAGGGTGGCTTTCTTGCCAGTTGCACTTCAAGAGATGGAGTCTCCTCACCAGAACACTTCAGAAGTGATTGCTTGCTCACAAGAGTCATCGGTCGCAGACATCTAGAAAGGACTTACTTTCTAGAGATGAGGTTAAACCAAGCTGCTTGCGCCTGAGAATCCTTGGATTGAGGGGAACTTGGCTTTGACTATCCGAAGTGCAGAAGACCCTTCGAAGAGCTAGATGAACGCAGATCTTGCCAGGTATCTGAGATCCCGCTTACTTTTTTAAATTTCAGAGAGGGTGGAGTTCTCAAGTCGAGATTCTTCAGCTGGGAATGACTTAAGCAGCTCTTGGTCCTCTTCTGTCATTTCGAAAAGATCAGAGACTGCTGGGTTAATTTGATGCTGCTTGATCAGTTGTAGCTTGACTAGCTTCTCAAGCTCGCACTCATTTCCTATGATGAATTGTCTTCTTGCTCGAAGTAGTCGCGTTACAAAATGATCCTGAGACTGGATGCGGTTGATATACTCTTTTTTTGTATAGACGTAGGGATGGATTTGTCTTTTCAGTCTATCAGAAATACCACTCAGAAGTGAAGTTACTTTATTTAATCCCATATTTCCAATGATCAACAGCTCAACATCGCTTGAGATCTTAGCTTCTTTTTTAGAAGTAGCACTAAAAATGAAAGCTATTTGGATTTCATCCGTTTCAAGTACTTCCTTCAAGATGGACACAGGCTCTACTAGTTTGAGGACGATGCTCTTCAAGTCAGCGTAGATAGGATGAAACGAGTTTGCCATGTAGTAGACCCGATTTCCATCGCGTGATTCTTGTATGAGATCTTGTTTTTTAAGGTTCTGAATTTCCTTTTGGATAGCCTGAGTGGTGACATCAGTGCATTTTGCAATACCTCTTTGGTGAAGGCGAATCGGTGGTTCTGAAAACAGAAGTCTGAGAATCTCCGCTCTTGCTTTGGAGGTCAATAGTAGTGCCAATGCATTTTTCATAGGAGATGTCTCATAGGCTTCCCTGATACTAGCATGCTTTTGTATTATGTCCATGGTAAGTGGGAGCTATCTGATAAAACGCAATCTCCTTTTCTGAGAAACCTCTGCGAACTCAAAGGACGCAATCCCTATGGGCTCAAAGCAAGGGTACGCATGTGAGGAAAAAGGGCTGATCAAAGTTTTGAGCGATATCTCCCTTTTAAGTACAGATCATGCGATCTTCCCTCAAGCTGTTTTCTTGCGAGAGCAGGGTCTTTTTAGGTCACAGGACATAGTTGGGTTTCTTGTGTCATCTCTAGAGGTCCGGTTGAGGGCATAGGACAGAAGAGGGGGGGGTAGAGGGAAAGGAAGGAGCTAGGAGAGAGGAGAGATGAAGGAAGGGGGGTGTGGACTAAAATCCTTCCTAGAGCAAAGAAAGAGAGCCCCTGAAGTAGTCTCTGAATGCATGGGAATGTATCTCGTCATGGAAGTAGTTGAAGATCGGGGAGTCGATGGTTCTTTGTGTCAGTGCAGTGAGTGATTCGGGGGCTGTGTAATTCTTGGGTGTTGTTGAAGTTGTGAGGCAGGATCAGGGAGCTAGCATGATGAGGGAAATGCAAGAGGTTTTCTTGCTCTTGGGTTGAGGAGTTCTTTCGGCTGATGAACTATTTCAGGTTGATGCTAGAAATCAGAAACTCAATTTTTTTTGAGTCTTCGTTTCAAAAAAGGGATCATGAAAATTTCTTTGTACGAAAAAATCAATTTTAATCCTTCAGTATTGAAATTTTTGCGCATTTTGGATTAGTAAAAATCTATCTATCCCATTAATTCCCATGGAATTTCCTTGAACATTTAAGGAGATAAGACCATGTATCCTCGAAATGCAAATTGCTCCCTGATATTCAATACGATTGTTTGCGATATTCAAGTGGACAAGACTCCGCAATTTCGAGATGCTCTCTGCTCCCTCATTTTCGATGCTATTGAAGATGAGATTTAAGGAGGTGAGACCCCGCAAGTTCGAAATGCTAGCCGCCCCAGCAGCTCCGATCCGATTGTGTCCGAGGTTCAAGGAGTTAAGGCCCAGTAATTTTGAAATACTGGCTGCTCCAGCGGCTTCGATATTATTCTTGTAGAGATCCAAGGAGGTAAGAGCATGCAATTTCGAAATACTATTCGCCCCCACATCTCCGATAGCATTATAGTCGAGGTTCAAAGAGGTAAGAGCTTGTAATTTCGAAATACTAGCAGCTCCCTGAGCTTCGATTTGATTGCATTTGAGATTAAGTGAGGTAAGGCTAAGTATATTCGAAATATGAGCTGCAACCGTATCATTAATTCGATTGTTAGCAAGATTTAAGTGGGTAATTCCTGGCATGAATGCAAAATAATGCAATGCATTATTTCCGATTTGATTGTCAGAAAGATCTAAGTGCTTGATATTCTCCATGTGAGCAATAGGTTCTAGGCCTATGTCTCCGATTTGATTCTGAGCAAGCTTTAAGATGATCATGTTCTGCATGCGGGCAATGTGCTGCGCACCGGTATTTCCGATTTGATTGTCAGAAAGATCTAAGTGGCTCACAGTCTCCATGTGAGCTAGATGTTCAGCACCGTTGTCTCCGATGTGATTTTTGGCAAGATTCAAGATGGCAAGGTTCTGCATACTAGTCAGTCGACTTGCTCCCTCTGCTCCGATCTGATTGGATCCGAGATCTAAGTGTTGGATGCTTTGTATATTGGTAATGTGCTCAGCGCCTGTATCACTGATTTCATTGCTATTGAGATTCAATTCTCTGAGTTTCTGAAGTCGAGGAATGTGTTGCGCGCCAGGGTCTCCGAGGTGATTGTTAGCAAGATTTAAGACGGTAAGGTTCCGCATGTCAGCAAGTCGATTGGCTCCCGTTTCTCCGATGTCATTGTTAGAAAGATTCAAGTACCTGATCTCTTGCCTATCAGCAATGATCGAAGCTTCTTCGTCTCCGATCTGATTGGATGCCAGTTCCAAGCAGTGAATGCCTCTCATTTGAGCAATATAAATAGCTCCGGCATCTTGGATTTGATTGTCGCTGAGATTGAGTTGCACAATTCCTTGCATTTCAGAAATGCTCATGGCTCCCTTCACTCTGATTCGATTAGATTCAAGAAATAGGTGTTTCAATCCTTTCATTTTAGAAAGTTTCGAAGCTCCAAATTCGTTGATTTTATTGTAGCTGAGATTCAAGTGCTCAATTCCCTTCATGCGAGTGATATAACCAGCTCCCTCGCTTCCGAATTCATTTTCAGAGAGATCGAGCATTTTAATGCCTGGTATTTTGGCAATCTGCATCAAGTCTGGATCCCTGATTTGATTGTGCTTGAGATTTAAGTTTTTTATTCTCGGCAGGGTACTTTTGATGGATTCAAGGAAGGGAATCTTGTTATGATTGAGGTACAAAGTTTCAAGTCCCTGCATGCTGAGAATCTTCAGGAACCCTTGACCTGTGATTTGATTGTTGGGAAGTTTTAACCTTTTGAGTCCTGGTATTTGAGTGATCACAGATAGGGTCGAGTCATTGATATGCTGATTTTCCAGAGTTAAGCATTCTAAGTCGTTCAAATAGGCCGTGTTCTCCAAACACTGATGGACTGTGAGCATGTTCCCACTCAGATCTTTCACTGAGTGAAGGGACAATGCCTTAATACCTGCAGGTAGGCTCCTGAATAGCTCAGGGTCTATTTTGGCATGTAAAATTTCTAATTTTTTAATAGTCCCAAAATCATTTTTTTCAAGAAATCCTGCAATCTTCGCACGAGTAATTGTTGCTGCAAAAAGCTTGAGCTCCGGAAGGGTGGGTCGATCCTCATGATGCATAGCACTAGCCCAAGAAGAGAGGTATAAAAAAATGGCTATATAAAAAAAATGAAGATTTCAGCGACTTTGACCGCTTGGAGAAGGATGTTGGAAGCATCATGATTCCAAAGAGTCCTCTCATAGATCTGGCTTCAGATTACTTTTTTATTTCAAGAAAATTTACGAAATTCTGGAGTTTTGAGGAAGAGTCGGTTTCTGAGATTTTGTCTTTTTGAACTGGTTCTTCATCTTGTCAATAATACAGAATAGAGATCACCGAAAAATTTTCTTGGTGAAATCTTTGAATGCTCAGGCTTGGAGCTTAAGAAATTCGAGTTTCTGGTAAGCTTTTTCTCATTGGTAAAACTTGTTCTAACAATGAACAAAGTCAGGATTTTGCTCAAGTTATTTATGGCCTTGATCCATGAAGATTTTTTATCATCTCAGGATCTACCTTTGCTTATGAGCAAATTGCTATTTTGAACGAAGTTTTCTAGTAAAAATGAAGATTCCCATGTGATCAAGAGGGATCTTCTTGCTATGATGCCTTCATAGTCTTCTCAAGTATTCGGGCAAGATAGTGCTTGTGTGAGCAGGACCGAAGAGTCTTTTCGTGATCGGTTGATCAGGTAAAATCGATTTTTTTTCTGAAATTTATGCAACGTATTGAAAATATTGTTTTTTAAACTGAGCATTTTATTTAATACTTTTAAAATCAAGTAGTTAAAAAAATTTGAAATTTAAGTGATAGAGAACAAAAGGGACAAAATTGAAGATGCTAGGGTCTAGATTGAAAAACTGAAGAAGAGTTTCCATGAATCTCTAGGATCAAGAAGTCTGCAAAAGAGTCCTTCAAGAGATGGGTCAAACGAATGCTCAAATTGAGTGGCAATTTGGCCAGGCATGGTACGTGTGATCGCTTGATCGGAAGGTATCCCAGAGCTTCCATGAAACAGAGACTTCAAGGACTAAAGCTTTGCGCTACCCTCCTTGAGAGTAGGTAATTGTTCTTTCAGAATCAATCATTTGAAATGGGCAGGCTTGTTTCATGTCCCAAGCTTCATGATAAAAGTACATGGAGAGGGCTCTATTCAGAACGGGCTTTTTAAGGGGCGATTGCCTTGTATGGTTTTTTTGAATGAAGAGCATCCGCATTGAATACCAGAGGCCTTAGGTGCTTGAGATTTTCTTGTCGGGTTCAGTAGTTGAAGGCTTAGTTGCTCTTTCAGGAGATCTGACAAGAACCTTGCGAAAGCCTTCTTCAAATTGTATCCAGGCATCAATAGAAGGAGGATCAAGTTTATGGTCTTCTAAAGTTTCTTTTAGCAGGATCAGGCGTCGGTTGAAATGCGCTTGCAAAAGGGGAGGCATATGGCTGTGGGCTTGAGTGACGGAGGGTCCTTCGTAAGTAGCTTTCAGTCCCCAGGCAAAGTGTAAGAAGGTTGCTTGGCGTTTTGCGATAGCTGAGGGATCTTTTTGGAAAAAAAAGTGAGCAAGTAGGTGGTCCTGGGCCATGCGGTGGTAAAAATCTTCTAAGAGGGCAGGAAGAAGTGGTTCTAATTTACGAAGCTGGTTGAGTCTCATCATTTTCTTTTGAAAGCGATGATGGCTTGATTTCTCACCGGTCATTGTTGCAAGGGCTTTTGAGGTTTTCAACCCATGCTCGTGACACCATTTTCAAGTCGGGTATTTTGAAATGGGCTTGGGATATATTTTCGTGAAAAGGATTGCTATAAGTCACTGCTACAACCCAGGCACCCACAGCTTGAGCAGAGCGCAGTCCTACGTGGGAGTCTTCAAAAATCAGGGTGGTTTCTGGTTGAGCTTTGAGCAGTTGGAGTGCTTTTTGGTATCCGTCAGGAGCGGGTTTACTTTGGGGGTAGTCTTCAGCTCCTAAAATGCATTGAAAGTGATCTTGGATCTTCAGTGTCTCGAGGGACCAAAGGATGTCTGAGCGTTTGGAGCCTGAGACTAAAGCCAGAGGGAAGTGCTTGGCCAAATCGATGACTGCTTGAACGCCTCCAGGAACAGCTACCAGATGGGATCGAACGAGGCTTCGGTAAGCTGCTAGGATCTTTTTTTTCGCTTCTTCTTGAGGAAGAGGAGGGGTGTACTTTTGAAAGAGACGGGCAAAACCACTTTCCCAAGTCCGACCCATCATGTGGGCGAGATCTTCTGTGTCCAGAGGCATTTTCCACTGAAGAAAACAGTTTTTTAAAGCTTCAATCGCAGAAGGTTCGGTATCAATTAACGTTCCATCTAAATCAAAAAAAATCGTGCGAATGTTCAACATAGACCTTTCGTTTCGAAAAATCTCAAGCGCTTATGAGATTACCAAGTGAAAATCATGCTACTGGTAGCTGTTTTTATTTGCAAATTCTTTTTCAAGGGCCTTCTTGAGTTGACATCCCTGAGAGCCCTGGGTACCTTATCGGATCTCATGTTGAGTGATTCTTGGAGTCGTCTTTGCTTCCTTCTGAAAAGTGGCGGGTTTGTGATGTATCCTTTGCTTGCTGCTTCTTTTTTGCTTGGGATGATTATTTTGGAGAGGGCTTGGAGCTATCGGTCTTTGGGGCGCCATTTGCGGGCCTTCCATCTTGAGTGCTTAAACGCTATCTTGAAAAAAGAGTTTGAGAGTGTGAGGACGCTTTGTAGAGCTCATCCTGATCTTCCCAGTGCTGAGCTTGTCTCTTTAGCTTTAGAAAGGCGTTTTTCTCAGGATCCTCGGTTGCAATCGAGTTGGGTGCGGGCGTTAGAACGCAAGCGACGTATGATCAATGGAGATTTGAGAAAGTCCTTATGGATTTTAGGTACTATAGGCAGCGCTGCGCCTTTAGTGGGTCTTTTTGGCACGGTGGTAGGTATCTTAGGTTCTTTTCAAGAGATGGCTCGGTTAAATTCT
>DAISZI010000005.1:0-13941 GCA_036824885.1 Oligoflexia bacterium | reverse complement strand
GTCTCTCATTGCTACTGCCTCAGGCATTATTGTGGCGATTGTGGCTCTTTTATCCTTCAATACGCTTCAGACCCGTTGTACTCAACTCATTCTCATCATGGGTTTGCAGATGGAGGAGCTGGTGGACGTCTTGTCTGAGTTTTCTGAAGGGTCTGAGTGTGGATCCAAATTTTGAGGAAGAGGGAGCTATCATTTCTGAAGTGAGTTTAACTCCACTCATTGACGTTTTTTTGGTACTTTTAATTATTTTTATGGTGACAAGTTCTGCAGTAAATTCGAAAGATACCTCCGGTGTGGATGTGCAATTGCCTCATGCGGATCAGGCTCAGCACATTTCCGATCCAGACGGTGTGATTTTGACCTTGGTTCCTGGAGGGGGGATTCGGATCAATCAAAAAGCAATGCCTTGGAATTTCCAGGATCCAAGTGCGCATAGTCGGGTTTTGGAACGTCAGGTGCGTCAGGCTTTAGCAAAAACGAGATCGAAGCTTGTGGTGCTTGAAGGAGATCGTAAGGCAAATTTAGAAAGTTTAGTGGCGATTATGGATGCAGCTCGACGTGCAGGGGCTCAGAAATTTGCTATTGCTACTGAAGGGAAGTGATGGAAGATCGAGATTCACAGAAGAAGGGATTTTATCAGCAACTGCTAGGTGGAAGAACGAGGATGATTTTAGCCTGGTTCTTTGTAGTGGCTTTGGGTATTTGGAGTCGCCAATCTCCTCAGGTGCCTGGAATTGCTTTATGTTTTCTAGGTGCAAGTTTAAGATTTTGGTCCAGTGGTTTTTTGCGCAAGAATGCGAAGCTTGCGGTAGGAGGTCCTTACGCTTGGGTGCGTAATCCTTTGTATTTAGGGACCTACTTCATGGCAGTGGGGGCTTCTTGGTCTACAGGCAATCTGATTTTTTTAGTGGCGACCAGTCTTTTATTTGCTGCTGTTTATCAGGTGGTCATTGCGGAAGAAGAAGCAAAGCTTGAGCGTTTGTTTGGACAGGCGTACTTGCTTTACTGCGAGCAGGTTCCGAGTTTCTTCCCTCGGCTTTTTCCTCCTCGAGTGCCTTGCTTGAGTGCTTCTTTACAAAAAGTCCTTGAGAAAGTGAATGATGAACAGGACGCAAGGCATTTTTCTTGGTTTCAAGCTTGGCGTAACAAGGCTTATGAGGCTTATCTTTCTTTTTTAGGCTTGCTTGCTTTTTTATACTTGGTAGCTTGGCTTTGGAAATGGTTTTGAGCTTTTATTCTTGACGCAAGGTTGGTTCTTAGTTATTCAAATAGATTCAACTAGTTGTGTCATGCTTTTCTGAGACCATAAGGAGAACATTTTGAGTCTATCTTCGAAAAAATCCCCATTTCAGGTTGATCCTCAAGTACTGCTTTCTATCCATGAGACCATGGTAAGAACGCGGGTTTTGGAAGAGCGTCTGATTCGTATGTACAAGCAATCAGACGGTTACTTTTGGTTGGGAGGGCCGGGAGAAGAAGCGTTCAATGTTCCTTTGGGTATGCTTCTTCACAAAGGCCAAGGTTTAGATTACGACTATTTACATTTACATTATCGTTCTGCAGGTATTTTGATGGCGATGGGTTTAGATCCTCGAGATGCTATGAGGCAGATGAAGAGTACTGCTTCTGATCCATTTTCAGCGGGGCGCAATTTTGTGAGTCACTATTCTATCTACGATTGGAATGTGGTTCCGGTATCTTCGACCATTGAGACACAGTACCTCAGTGCTATTGGAACGGGCATTGCTCAGAGACGTCATGGAGGGAAGGGGATCACCTTGGTGAATGGAGGGGATGCCGGTACTGCTGAGGGAGATTTTGCTTCGTGTTTAGTTTGGGCTTCTCGACCTGGAGCTGAATTACCTATTCTTATGGTAGTCACGAATAATGGCTGGGGTATTTCTACTGCTGCTTCTACGCAGCATGCGGAGAAGTTCATTGCTGATCGAGGTCAGGCTTTTGGAATTCGTTCCCGTGCGATTGATGGTAATGATGTCGAGGAGTCTTATTTAGCGCTTCAGGAGGCTTTAGCGTATGTGCGTTCTGAGCGTAAGCCTTATTTACTGGAAGCGCGTGTTTCGAGACTTTACGGACATAGCTCGGCAACGGGATGCAATTTTGCAGCGCAGGAAGAGGATAGTTTGGTGAAGTTTGAGGCAAAGTTAGAATCCTCAGGATTACTGAAGCGTCAGCAGATGCTTGATCTTCGTTCTCGTTATGAGAAAGAGATGCTTGAGATCTGTCATGAGGTGAAGCAAGAGGCTCCTCCTCAGGGCTCTACTATTTATGATTACACCTACTCAGGTCAGAAGGGGCGGTACTGGTAATGGCTACGATGGTTCAAGCAATTCGGATGGCTTTACATTACGGTGAATCGCATTTAGGTGTGAAGGATATTTTTGGTGAGGATGTGGGTCCTCCTTTGGGAGGGGGTTTTACCGGGACGCAGGGTTTGAAGACTGCTTGGAATTCTCCTTTAGACGAGCGAGGAATTGTTGGAGCTGCTATGGGTCTTGCTTTGGCAGGAAGCCGTTGTGTGGCTGAGATTCAGTTCTGCGATTATATTTACAATACGATTGATCTTTTGAAATTAGTGGGTATGCAATGTTGGTCTTCTCACGGGGCCTGGAGTTTACCGATGACGGTGATGACTCCGGTAGGAAGTGGTATTCGTGGGTCGATTTACCATTCTCATTCTTTTGATGCTACGATGACGCATATTCCAGGATGGAAGATTGTGATGCCTTCGAATCCTTTGGATGCTTATGGGCTCATGATTGCTTGTCTGAAAGACCCGAATCCTACGATGTACTTAAAGCCTAAGGCTTTGATGCGTGTGAAGGGACGGCATCAGATTCCTGGAGAGCCTGCTTTGACGGCTGAAGGGGAGAAGGCATTGAAGGAGATGATTGATGCTCCTTTGGCGGGTCGTTCTACTTGGAAGCCTCGGTTTCCGGAAGGCTTAACGGATTATACGGTTGATTTGGGAAAAGCGCATACTGTTGCCTCCGGAGATCACGTTACCCTTGTCAGTTATGGGAGAACCTTGCCTCTTTGTGCCCAAGCTGCGCAACAGCTTCAGCAAGAAGGTATTTCCGTTGAGGTGATCGATTTGAGAACGCTTTGGCCATATGATTGGAACTGCATTTCTGAGTCTATTCAAAAGACCGGTCGTGTTGTCTATGTGAATGAGGATACGGAAGTCACGAATTTTGGAGAGCATCTAATCCGTAGGACTGTGGAAGAGCATTTTTATGCTCTGGAAGCTCGCCCTAGGCTTTTGGCAGGTGCCTTTGTCCCGGGTGTAGGTCTTGCCGATGCTTTAGAAATGGCATCCACTCCTCAGCTCTCTGATGTATTGGCCTTGGTTCGTGAGGTGGTGGGGGAGCGGGCTTAGTTGCTTTCTTCGGGGGACTGAAGCTGAGAAATCCGCAACCAAGGGTTATGCTTGGTTTGGGGTGGTAAGTGTTACTTTGCGTTGATGCGTATTATGTAGTGGCCGTTTTTTAGGCTTTCTTTGAAAGCGGTCCATTGGCCTGAGAGTTCATTTGAGAGGGTCATTTGATCACCTGTTCTTGCGTTAGCCTCAGGATTGGTATTTTTGATATCCACATAATTTGTTTTGCATACTCCACAGTAGAACATCGCATTGTAATAGGCTTTAGTCTCGCAGCTTCTATACAGAAAGTAGGTGTTTTCACTGTCTAGTGTATTGAACATTCGGTTAACGTGTAGTAGGGCATTTTTGTATTCTTTTTCCTCAGGGCTGTTGTGAGTAAAGGTGGTGCGTAGAGTAACGTCCAAATTTAGATAAAAAGAAGTCGATTCATCTTGTTCGGAAGCATAGTGATTGATGCGATCGAGTAAATCTGCAGTTACGTAACCGTATTCGATGTTGTATTTTTCTATTTCTTGAAGTTTCTCCTCGGTTTCTTTTATTTCTTTATATTTTTTAATAAAATTTTTTGTTTGTTCATTTTTAAACAGTTTATTTTCAGACTCATCTCCGGGTAGGAATGAGGTAATATCGTTAAAATCATGCTTCGTTTTAAGCTCCAGCTTGTCAAAAGTTATTTCAGAAAGAAGAGATTGGTTCGTACTCAGGTTTCTGGCTGAGCTTTGTTGGCTTCCGCTATTAGAGCCGGAGCATCCGTAGAAAGCTAATGTAAAAAAACTAATAATAAAAATAGAGTTCATAGTATCTCACTTAGGGTTAGGGACGCGATTTATTCGTACTTGAACCGTCCCCACTCTAGCGCATTTTATATGGTTGCGTCAAGATTTTTTATCGCTCGTGACTCTTAAAAAAGTATATCGTAAAGATGCACTTAAGGATTGATGTGTTAGAAGGTGAGTGTTTGATTCCTAGAGAGTCTTCTTGAGGCTGTTCAGAGAGAGAGGGGTGGGTGAGGAAATGATGGATGTCACCCGTGGTGGGTTGGTTTACTGGGAAACACCTTATCTGAAAGGGAACAGATTATACCGTTGCTTTGGGAGGGCTTCAGATTGTTTCTGAAAATCAAATCACACTTGTGACTTCGGAGGATCTTGTGCCTTCTTTGTGTGCAAGGTTTGGATCAACTGAAGGGTATTTCGGGTTGCACCATTACAGGTCTCAATTTGGACGTTTTGGTCATACAAGGGGAACTGCATTTCTGAGTCGATTCAAAACAACAGGTCGTGTTGTCTCTGTGAATGAGGATCGGGAGTGCAGAGCAATCCATTGGATAGTTTTTTATTCTTCAGGTTGCTAATTAGCTTAGGCTTCTTCTTCTTCTGGTGGCGATTCGTTTGAGTTGGGGGTGGTTTCTTACTTTTCTTGGATGCGTATTACGAAGTATCCAGTAGCTAGCATCTGTTTGAATTCAGATAATTGGGGCTTGAGTTCCTCTAGGAGTGGTCGACTATAGCCATATAGCTGTTGTGGAGCATTCGTAGCGTCAGCTTCTTCGTATTTTTCTTTGTATTTTTTAATAAAAATTGGACTTTTAGTCAAAATATTCTCTGATTCATAATTAAATTCATTATATATGTTTTGTGAATTTTCTTGCTTTAAAAGCAGATATTCTGGTGTCAAATGGTATTCGTCCTGTTCAAGTAAACTATTAAAAATATCGTTAACATGTTTTATAGATTCTATGCAATTGGATGTTAATTCGTTTTCTGAATTCTTTTCTCTTTCATGTAAATGCTCATTTAAATTTTTATAAAAAGATAAATTACCTCGTTTATGAGCATCATGATTCATGCTTTCAAGTAATTTTTGTTCAATATATGCATATTCGATACTATAGCGTTCTAGCATTTGCATCTGAGTGTTGAATTCTTTTTCCGCTTCAGCAATTTCGTTTTTTTTGGTATCAAGCTCTGTTTGGTATTCATTTATTGAATCACGAAGATAAAGTTCAGGGAAAGGTCCTGTAGTTTTAAGTTCTTTTTCATTGGGATTTTTTTTTAAATATTCTAAAATTGATTCTTTAAAATTATATTCTCTACTGGCTTCGTTTTTAGTTTCATTAAATTCTCTAATAAGATTTTCAATTTCAATTATTTTTTGTATTTTCCCATTATTATTAATTTTAATTAGGTCGTATAATGCTCCATAATACGATGTTGCATTTTTATTCAAAAAATTAATGTCAATGCAAATATCCAAAGGTTCAAATTTTATTCCATATAAATTATTATAAGAAAGGGAGGGGGGTTTTGTTTAAAGCCTCTTCTGAATTTTTAGAGCCAGAGCATCCGAAAGAAGCAAGAGTCAACCAGGCAATCATAAAAATAGATTTCATATACATATCATTTCAAATCAAAACTATTCTGCTTATTTTGCAATTCGCCAACACTAGCATATTCTATTGCAAAGTGTCAATGCTTTTTAACTACTCTTGAAAAAAAGATGCATTCCTATCAGCATTTCTTGAAATTTGAGAAAAAAGTATTCTTTTTTTAGTTTTTTTATTATTTTTGTTTAATTCTTATGCATGTCATTGACTGAGGAAGGGGTGGATGGCTATTCATTCTATCAAGAAGGATGAAGGGGATCCTTCGTTGACGCGTGAATACCCTTCTTCAACCTCTTAAGCGAAGCCTCATTCAAGATTGCATTTTTAAAGGAGCTTCCTGGTGCTTCTTAGGATTGCATAGCGGTTTAGTTGATCAATTTACTTAAAATGCTTGATTCTTGACTTTTTTGATTCGATTTGAAGGGAAAGCCTATTTTCTGAGTGCCCTAGAATTTTTTTATTGGGTATTTTCTGTGAGATGCCGAAATGTTTCAAGAGAAAACAGGAAGCACTCTATGAGAGATTTTTTGAAAAAGACAATTTTTTTGATCCTCATGATGGCAGAAGTGCTTGCTTCGGTGAGCAATGCTGCCACACAGACTGTCCCGGATTCTTCTGCATTTGGATTTGCTATGGGAAATTCAATTACTAATTTTCAAATGGGACAGGTGACTAATACTTGTAATCCTTTGAACAACATAGTTTCCCTTATAGGTACCATTGGCCAGCAAATGAATAATAATTTGATGTCTCAAGATTTGCAGGGTGCCTCTTCCAATGCTCGAGAAAAAGCTCTCATGAATTCTTTTGATCAGATTGTAGGTAGATGTCCGCAATTGATCGCTCCTAGTCTTGATATGCAGTGTCAGGGAGCTGTGAGCATTCCTATGGATATTAATTCTTTGTCTTGCACTATGATGAGTCCTGCTCAAATGAAAGCGACTAAAAATCTTTTTCAGAATGCTGAATGCACATCGCTTTGTAAGGAAACAAAGATTTCTATTGCAAGCAATCAGCTCCTTTGCATTCAAAGCGAGCTCGATAATATTACTACAAGTATTCAAGCTAAGCAAAATGATTTCAATAACGCCATTCAGTTTCAAAACAAGGTGGTGAATCAGTACGCAACTAATATAGCAGACGAAACTTCTAAAAATGAATTTGTTATTGGAAAATTGAAAGGAAAAAACGGAGAAAAAGGTCTTTTAGTGCAACAAGCGATTTTGAATGATGCACTTGTGGGAAATGCCGGTAAGGCTGGATTAAATACGCAAGTCAGTGAATTTCAAACGCAGTATGCGCAACTTCAGCAAGCACAAGGATCGCTCGATGCATTAGTGCGTGTTCATTCTATTTCTAAATGTGTGGAGGACACACTAAATACTCCTATGTCGGGGTATCATTGCACATCTACGGGACCCGCTGTGTCTTTAAAAGAATATATTTTATGCCGTTATAATCAAGATTCTATGCTGGATTCAAACGGTAGAATTAATGATTCAAGCAGTATGCGCGGTCAATCTCAAGCCAAAAACCAAAATTTGCAAGCAGTTTTTGACCAATTACAAACGGCGATGTCTTCAGCTTCAGTTACAGCGATTCCTATGCCTACAGGAGATCCGAAAAAAGATGCAGAAATTTTAGCTAATCAAGCATCCATGAAGGTTCTCATTCAATCACCGCAAGACCTTAAAAACAATTTTCAATCAAGATTTCAGTCATTTACAGTCAATGGTAAAAATGTTTGGAACGATATTTTGGCTAAGTTTTTTGATCCTAACTATTCAGGTCTTTGTGGTCAGGCTTATCAGGAAGTACAACGTGAGTTGTATACTCCTGGGTCTGCTATTTATCAAAATCAGCTTCAGATTCAAAGTCAACAGCGTTTTTTACAGCAAGGCTTACAAAGCACTATTCAAGCAGACAAACAGCTGATTCAGGATGCTTACTCTACGTTGGGGATTGTTTCTTCTATTAGCAGTACTGCGTGTGACACGCAGGATATTCAGGTTGAAATTGGTTGCATAGAAAACATTAAATCTACTGTCAGTGCTTTGCTCAATGGAGCAAATGGTCAAGCTATTGTCATTCCTATTATGGGCTCAAATAGTACAGATAATCTCAATTGTGGTTCCATTAATCAGTGCGTTACTGTATTGCAAAATGCTCAGAAAGAATATGAGCAAATCATCAAAAAAGACACCTTGAGTAAAGAGAACTTTGTTAAAAATGCGAATCAAGAAGTTCAGATGCAGATGAATCAAATTGCTGAGATGTTTAAACCGCAGAACATGCTTTTACAGACGCAGTCACAGCAACTCAGATCTCAGCTTGCACAAATGGGAATTAATATTAATGCCTCTACTTCGAGTGTAACTAAAGAAGAATTAGTGAAAGATCCTGATACTGGGCTTTATAAAGTTCCTACTAATATTGCATCCCTGGTGGGAGGTATGATGTCGCCTCCGTTGATCAATAGTAATTCTCTTGGACCTATTGGTAATGATATTGCAACGCAAAAAGGTACGGTAGATGGACAATTAGCACAAAATCAGCTCGCTTTGAGTCAGTTACAGGGAATTGAGCAGTCCTGTCGAGCACAAGATAATGATCTCGCCATTCAGAATATATCTAATCAACTTGCCCAGGCTACTTATTGCTATAACTCGCATTATTGTGGAGGAGGACAACAAAGAACTATGAGTGTCGTCGATGAGATTCTCACAAATCTTCACGTCATTCCTGTGAGTCAAAGAGCTTCTCTGGCAAGCTTAAGTACGGGATTGATGACGATTTGTGACAAGGCGGTTTCCGAACCTTTGCCACCAATACCGAATCGGACTGTGGAAGAGTCTACTAAGGAATGGGAATCATGGAACGATTATAACGCAGGGAAAAAAACAAAGAGCATAAAGAATGCTCCAATTCAACCGACAAAGAGTTTAGAGGAAACCAAACGGGAGTGGGCCGAGTATACTGAGATGAAGCGTGAAGTGGACATGCGAAATGGCATGATGCAATCCAACGTCATGCAGTCTCAGAATGCTTGTAATCGCGCATCGGCCTCTATCAATAGTTTAAAAGGCATGATTCAAGATGCTAGGTCATCTAATCAGAGAGGCGCTTCTTCTGCAATGACGGATCCGATGGGATTTTAATGATCGCGGTGAAAGACGGGATTAAAGTATAGCCGAAAAGTTCTGTCGTGATGCCTGCGTATTGCAAAAACCCCATTGCTTCGTTCTAAGGCAAGTTTTTCATAGAAAAGAGGATCTAACTCTGCGATCTCTTGGACACTTCTTCCTTCGTATTTTCCAAAATCGATAATGACATTCTCTTCATTCAAGGTTCCCGTTACCGGGCTTGTTTGTGGACTTTCTGGTTGCATACGACCTCCTGTTCGTTGCGTCTAAACGTTTTGTAAACAATTTAATGACTTGAATATCTCTTCGCACCTACGGGTGACTCCTTTCGGCGTTTATACCCAGGGAGCACCTGCTGGCCTTTTGAGTTTTTTTTCAAACCACACTCTTTTTTTTCTATTTTTGTGCCACCATGACTGAATGGTTTTTCAAGAGTCTTTTGTGCGTTCCCAATCCATTTGTCTTTTATTTGTTCCTCGTTTCCTCCCTAGGGTATCCAGAAGCTTTTGTTTGAGTCTAGGAACTTTTTTCTAGGAGCCTTTAGGGCGCAGAAATTTGCTTTTGTCAATAAAAGGGGATGTGGTCTCTCACGTTTTTGAAGTACTGACTTGAGCACCTGTGAAGGTAGGAAGCCATGGGAATTGTTTTTCTCTTTTAGTTGAACCTTGTGGAGGTATGCACCCATGTGTTTTTTAAAGGAATTCTCATGAAGTTTGACGGGTATCGTGAGCTTTTTGTTAGGTGGCAATCTTGAAGATGTCTTAGTCAAATTAAGGCTTGGCATTTTAGAAGAATAGGCTTGGTAGCTTATCGCGACGTGTTCTTCTGGCTCTTTGCCTTGTCCAAACATTCTGGCAGAAATCGTAGCATGTATTCCTCATAGCATCAATGTAAAAAAACTCAATTCTGGTCATTTTCAAGGTAAAGGCCCTTAGTCAAGTACCGGAAGAAATGTCTCTGATATCGCATCTGTGAGGGGTAGTTGTTGCAGGATCTCCGATCTGGTTCTTGCATCAGCTGAAAAACGGGTTAGCTTAAGCAGCGGTATCTCAGTGGGTATGCTATCGGGCTTGTGGTGCGCCGTTTGATGGATGGGTTTTTTGGAAGCTTTCTTCAGGCTTCTGTTAAAATTCGTAGGTCTTTTATTTCTTGACCGTATCGGTTGTATCTATTAATCCATAAGAAATAGAGGATTTTCTAGGCAGTGGACTTTGGCAGTGATAGAAACAAAGCGAGGTTGCGTCAGTGTTAAGTCGTGTTGAAGTAGGGTTGCGTCCGGAGCTTTTTGATGGGGGAGTGGATTCTTTTTTAAAGGAAGCGGAAACTTCTATGTCCGCTTTAAGCGAAGTCATTCGTTGGGCTCGGCTTTTGGATGTTTATTGGTTAGATTTGCCAGTTTCTCGTGAGGAACTGATTTTAGCGTTGACAGAAATTGCTTGGGATCCCGTTTTTCAGTGGATGTTTACGGGTAATTTGATTCCTTCTGCTGCGGGGATGAGCGGTCAAATCGAAGACTTGATGCAGCAGGCTCCTTTTAGGCCCGGTACTTTTTGGGGAATTGAGAAGCGGTTTCGTCCTGGGGTAAATGACGCGGTAGGTCGTACTTTGCTTGAATCTTTTGAGATGGTTTTAGGGAGGTCTTTATCCCAGGGGCGAGCTGCGAGTGGAAAGTTGTTGTTGTTAGAAGGTCCGAAGCTTAATGAAACGATTTTATCAAGTTTATCTAGTGAGTTTTTTTGTGACCGATCGCTTGAAACTTGGAGTTTATTGCCAGAGAGTTCGTTGAAAAAAAATGATCGCTTTTATCAGGAAAGAATTAGGCATGATTTGCCTAAGCTTTTTAGAAAGCGTTTTTCCTCCCCCCTTTTTTCTTGGGCAGATATGGAGCGATTTCTTGAGGAAGGCAAGGATCGTTTTTATACATGGTCTCGGGAGCAAGTACAAGCATTGCATACGCATTGGATGGAGCCTCAGGAATATGCGTATCGAAAGAATGCGGGTTTTGCAGAACCTACTTCGTTTGAATTTCAAGTGCTGATGCAATTGGGACTTCAGCGTGCCATGCGGTTGCCGCAGGTAGAGCCTTCTTTAGAAATGGTGAAAAGTTGGGTATTGCCCTCTGCTCAGGGTTTTGGAATTTTTGCTTGGGATGAGCAAGATGTGCTTTGTGTTTCTGTTGAGGGTTCTTTGGGCTGTGTTTCTGGAGAGAAACCTGCTTGGTTAGAGAGCATGCGTTCAGTAGCAGGGGCTACGCGTCATTTGTTGAGTGCGACCTCGGGAGTGCAGCCTATTTATTACACCCATACTTTAGGAGGAGCTTGGAATGAGAATCGCTTGCCTTTTTTCTACCGGGCACTTGCGGATGCAGGAAATCGCATGGGGTTGCCGGTGCTTTCTTGCCAGTGGATTGAGGATGAGTCTTTATCAGGAGTGACATTACTTCATACGAGCTGTGGGGGCTTAGCACCACGAGCTCAGTTTGAGTCAAAGTCCAAAATTTTACCTTTAGATCGTATTTATAGAGTAGGGGGACAGGAAAGTGAGCATCCTGATAGTATTCTTCAAGGAAGGTTATTGGACTTTGTCTTAGAATCCAAAGAGTTTTATCACCGTGTTGTTTTGAATGCGCTAGGAGGATGGTTGGGGGGTTTAGCTTCCCTTGCGCTTGATTCAGAAGGAGCGAGTGTTCAATTGGGATCTTTAAGATCTTCTGTTGGTCAGGAGTCTTTAGCTGGGCTTTTGGGATCTCCTTCTCAAGAGATGGGATTTTTTGCGGTTTCTTCTGAAAAAATCGATGCTTTTACCGATTTAGCGCAACGAAGAGGACTTCAGGTCTTAGACGTAGGTGTTTTTAACCTCACCGGAAGATTTCAAGTGTGGGAGGGAGAAGCACCGATTGCTGATTTGAGTCTTGCTTGGCTTCGGTTAGCTCCTTGGTTGAATTGGATTTGGCAAGCTTCAGAAATGTCTTTGGATGCACCTGTTCAGTCTCAGGCTTCTTCAGGAGAGGTGATTTCAGCTTCCCTGGAAGAAGTAGTTCTTGAGCATTTTCATCAAGATCAAGAGGTCTTTTTTTTACAAAAGCAATCTCAGTATTCAGGGCAGATGGATCATGAAGTGCAGGGAAGATCGGTGATTAAACCGAATATGGCCTGTCGTTCTGGAGTGATTCAGCCTAAATGGGATTCGGAAGTAGGCTTAGTTTTGGGAGCAGGGGTTGCTTTAGCGAAATCTCATGTTTTTGGGATGGCTCAGATGGCTTTGGATGAAGCAGTGAGAAGTGTGCTTACCCTAGGTGCTGAGTATGGAAGTCCTGAGTGTGTTTTGGCATTGATGGAAAGTTTTTGGATATCAAGTGAGCAATTATCTTCTGATACTTGGAAAAAACAGGAGCTTTTCGAGGTTCAGCGTGGATTAAAAAAAGCAGCGATGGAGCTTTCTTTACCGGTAGTTTCTGGATCTTTCATGCCTGGAGTAGAAAGTGTTTGGAAGAAGGAGCATCCTTTAGTGCTTTTAGTGAACGCGGTAGGTCGTGTGCCTGATATCAAGTACTGTCGGTCTTCGGATGTGAAGTCGGTGGGAGATTGTATTTATGGTTTAGGTCCTCTGGATTTCGGGCTTTTGGGATCTGAATTTGAAGAAGATTTGCAGAAAGTGAAGGGGCTTCCCTGGCGATTAGCGCAGCCTCTCTGGCCTTTAGCTCGTAAGCTTTACTCATGGATGGGGGGTACTTTAGGCAAGCAGCAGGGGCGTTTGAAATTTGCACGAGCCATATCTGGTTCTGGAATGCTGGTAGCTTTGATGGAGTCTTTGGTTGGGCCTGGATTGGGGGCAAGTATTTGGTTACCTGCGACGATTCATCCTTGGGAATTGCTCTTGGGCAGAGGATTTCATAATTGGATTGTTTCGGTGAGTCAGGAGCACTCGCGCTTTTTAGAAGAAGAATGGGAAGCTTTAGGGCTTCCTTTTCAGAAGTACGGGGTGGTCGTGGTGAAAGGAAGCTTGGAGATTTTTTGGAAAGACCCTGCCCCTCTTTTGACCTTGAGTACCGAGAAAATACCCTGGATGGTTCGTGGGACATGATTCAAGGAGTGTATTGGTGATGGTGAATGCTTTAGTCGTGGGAGGAGAAGGCTTGCATAATGCTCAGGCAGCTGCCCAGGCACTTCGAATGGCAAAGTTTGAAACGAGTGTTTCTCATCTGAATGATTTGGTAGGTTACTCTTTAGATGAGCTTTGTAAAAAGTATGGGGTTCTGGTTTTTCCTGGAGGATTTTCTTATGGAGATTGTCTAGGAGCGGGGAAGGTTTTAGCGTTAAAAATTCGTTATGCGCTTCGATGGAATTTGTCTTTATTTGCTTCTCGAGGGGGTCTGGTTTTAGGCATTGGTAATGGTTTTCAAGCATTAGTGCGCATGCATTTATTGGGTGCTGATGTTTCTATTACGCATAATTTACAGGGTTATTTTTTGAATGCTTGGATGAAAGTTGTTCCTTCAGGTGGCAAATGTCTTTGGTTAAAAGGTTTAGGTACGATGGAGTTACCCATTTGCCATCAGCAAGGACGTCTGATGATTGCTTCGAGTCGTCGTGCTGAGAGCTTGCGTAAAATGGAAGAGGCAGGTATGACTTGTTTAAAATACGAGTCCAATCCTAATGGAAGCGAGGAGGCACTCGCAGGCCTTTGTGATCCGAGTGGTAGAATTTTTGGCATGATGCCTCATCCTGAGCTTTTTGTGCGTTGGACCTCTCATCCCGAGTGGACGACCCAAATGACACGTGCAAGTTCTCCTGGACAGGGTCTGGTAATTTTTGAAAATGCCTACCGAGAAGCGGTTCAGGCGCTTTAGGATCGGGAAGCTTTAGGTGCTTCTCACCAAGTGCTCCCTTTGCTTTCATGTTTCTTGAACCATCTGACTTGGATTGTTTAAAAAGCGAGCTTTCTCTTAAATAACGACAGTTCATTCATTTGCTCGGCCAGTGATTTCCAGAAAGAGACATCCATGTCAAATT
>DAISZI010000004.1:0-21633 GCA_036824885.1 Oligoflexia bacterium | reverse complement strand
TCCCATCATAAGCCATAAAAAAAAGAAGCAATAATAAACTCCGCAGCCTCCAGCAATCATAAGGGTGATGATGGCAAATGAAGCTTTCTTGCTTGTGAAGTCCCATTGCATTTTTTTGGTCATTGCATGGTATTTAAAAAAAAGAGGCTTGCAGGAACAGCCCCAGATGAGAATCATCGTCATCAGGGGTACCATATAGTAACCACATAAAAATATATGCTCATAACGTGTGTAATGATAAGGCATGAAAGTATAGATAATGCCTAAAGGAAAAGCAAAAAATCGTGAAATATGAAATTTACGTAAGGCAAAAGCGCAAGTCCATGCTACCAGAATAAAAGTAATAAAGTAAAATGTATTATAAATGAAGCTAGGCGATTGAGAAAAGAAACTGATGATTTTCATGAGGATTAAATGAGTGTAATCCGATATAGGAAAATCTCCCATATCCAAGGTTCCAGGAGCACCTAAGTAGGGTGAGAAGAGATCTGTAAAAGGTATCCATTGCTTCTGTGCTGCCATTTTTGCAATCGCTAAAAAAGAGAGCTCATCAGCATCGATGTAGCGCAATGGAATGTCAAAAGAAAACTCAGGTCCCCCAACACAATAAAAAAAGATCCAGGAAACTACAAGTGCGGTTAAGGAATAATAGAAAAAATCTAAGAATTTTTTATTTTTCCATGAAAAAATTTGTTTCATTCGTTTCATCCTAGTCTTCTTTTTCAAAAATTCGTTTTTTAGTCTATTTAGAAAAGTTCAAGGTTTCTCTTGTGTTTTATTTGATTTCAGAGGGTAGTATGCCAACGAATTGTCTCGATTTGTCATAGGAACAATACCTAACTCGAAACGCAATTGTTTTTCCAGTTCCTCTTCTGAGGATTGACTGTTTAACGCGTTATCGTCGTTCTTATACATATTTCGGTAAATCCAGATACCGTTAAATCCTGCATCTTGAATGGACTTCAAAGAGATGGGTTTTGTGCTTAATTTGTTATATTCTAAATCGGCGCTTCTTCCGTGCATAGAGCCAAAACTCCAGTACAAATTTTGAGCATGAATAAATCCACGAAGATGAGTATAACTTTTCTCTGGAAAGCTCGTATAAGGTAGCTGCAGAATCTTCGATTGAGGATATAAGGCTTCTATCTGATGGATGAAGGAAGCATCAGATTCATAATTTAATTTATTTTGAGATATCGACGGGTAAGGTGTTGTTTGATCATAAATACAAAAAACAAATAAACTTGCAAGAGTTATAATAGGTGCTTTTCTATTTAATTTCCCTTTTTGAAGCAGAGACTGAAGGAAAGAGCCGATGGCAACAATGACAAAAAAAGCAATAAAGATGCTGATACGATTATGCCATCTTATCGTGGGATCCACCAAAAGTGCAAACAGAACGCTGAATCCTCCCGTGGAAGCATATAAAATACCGATTACTGTCAGATTTCCTAGGCGACGAGGAAGATTCAATTGACTTTGCTTGAAAAGAAAAAATCCTAGTAAAAGAATAAAGCTTAAACCTGAAATGATGCCGAGAGAATCATCTAATCCTTCGCAACGAATAATAGGTCGATATTTCTTTTTCATGATAGAAAATATTTTGATGCGATGATTTGATTGAGGTAAGATCATATGTGATAATTTCAGCGCTGCCTGCTCTGATTCAGTATGATTTCTCTGAGCTACTTCAGGATTAGATCCATTTTCAATTCTATAATAGACATACGAGAAATTTCCTAAGAAAACAAAGCTTGCGCACATCCCGCAAGCAATGAGACTTGAGTAAAAATGATAACGACTCTTGCGATAAACCCAGGCTGAGATGCCTGCTCCTACCATCAGCCATAAAAAGAAGAAGCAATAATCAGTACCGCAACCTCCTGCAATCATAAGTGTCATAATCGCAAATAAAGCTTTCTTGCTTGTAAAGTCCCATTGCATTTTTTTCTTAAGTTTATGGTACTTAAAAAAAAGGGGCTTGTGGGAGCAAGTCCCAATGAGAAGAAGGGTCATCAGAGGTAGCATATAATAGCCACATAAAAATAGCTGTGCATAGCGATGAAAATGGTAAGGCATGAAAGCGTAAATGATGCCTAAAGGAAAAGCAAAAAATCGAGAAATACGAAATTTACGTAAAGTAAAAGCCGAAGTCCAGGCTACCAAAATAAAAGTAATCAAGTAAAATGTATTATAAATGAACGCAGGCGATTGAGAAAAAAAACTGATGATTTTCATGAGGATTAAATGAGCGTAATCTGTCAGAGGGAAATCTCCCATGTCTAAGCTTCCAGGAGCGCCTAAGTAGGGTGAGAAAAGATTTGTAAAAGGAATCCATTGTTTCTGCGCTACCATTTTTGCAATTGCTAAAAAAGAGAGCTCATCAGCATCCGTGTAACGCAATGGAATATCAAAAGAAAACTTAGTTCCTGCTACGCAAAGGAAAAATATCCAGCAAACTAGAAGTGCTGTTGCCGAATAAATGAAAAAATCTAAAAATTTTTTATTTTTTAATGAAAAAAACTGTTTCATAACGTCTCACGAAATTTTATATTTTTTTAACCATGTATGACATTTATGTCTCTCGTTTTTTTAGAATTTAAGGGATAGTAGGTTAAGGAACCGTCTTCATTTGTCATGGGATCAATGCCTAATTCAAAACACAATTGTTTGTCAAGTTCCTCTTCCGAAGGCTGAAATTTTAACGCATCGTGTTGATGCTCATACATACGTCGGTAAATCCAGATACCATCAAATCCTGCATCTTGAATGGATTTTAAAGAGATAGGTTTTGTGCTTAATCTTTTATACTCTAAATCAGCGCTTCTTCCGCGCATAGAGCCAAAACTCCAATGCAAATTTTGAGAATGAATAAATCCCCGTAGATGACCATAATTTGTTTCTGGAAAGGGCATATAAGGTAATTGTAGGATCTTAGATTGAGGATAGAGTGCTTCTATCTTTTGCACAAAGCAAGCGTCTGATTCATAATTTAATTTATTTTCAGACATCGACGGGTAGGGGTTTGTCTGATCATAAATAGAAAAAACAAACAAACTTGCAAGAGTCATTAAGGGAAATTTTCCATTCAATTTTCCTTTTTGAAGCATTTGCTGAAGAAAAGATCCGATAGCCATAATGACAAAAAAAGCAAGAAAGATGCTGATACGATTATGAGATCTTATCGTAGGACTAATGAAAAATGCAAAAAGAACACTGAAACCTCCTGTTAAACTATACAAAAGACCATTTATCGTAAAGCTTCCTAATCGGCTGATCAGATGAAATTGGGTTCGCCCAAAAAGAAAAAATCCCAACAAAAAAATAAACCCTAAAGCTGGAATTGTTCCTAGATACTCATTGAGTCCTTCGGAATCGATGATAGGTTGATATCTCTTTTTGATCGTAGAGAATAGTTTTATGCGATGATTTAGTTGAGGTAAGAGCATATGAGACAACTTTAACGCATAAACTTCTGATGCATCATGACTTCTGCGCGCTACTTTAGTGTTAATTCCGTTTTTAATGGTATAGTAGATATACGAAAAATTTCCCAAGAAAACACAGCCTATACAGATACTGCAAGCAATTAAAGCGGAGTGAAAATGATAACGATTCTTTCTATAAATCCAGCTTGAAATACCTGCCCCTATCATCAGCCATAAAAAAAAGAAGCAATAATAAACACCGCAGCCTCCAGCGATCATTAGCGTTACAATCGCAAACAAAGGTTTTTTTCCTGTGAAATCCCGTTCCATTTTTTTTGTCAATGGATTCAATTTAAAAAAAAGAGGTTTGTAGGAATAAGTCCAGATAAGAAGAAGCGTCATGAGAGGCAGCATATAATAACCACATAAAAATATATGCTCGTAACGATTATAATGATAAGGCATAAAAGCGTAAATGATGCCTAAAGGAAAAGCAAAAAATCGAGAAATACGAAATTTATCTAAAGTAAAAGTCGAAGTCCATGCTACCAAAATAAAAGTAATTAAGTAAAATGTATTATAGATGAAGGCAGGCGATTGAGAAAAGAAACTAATAATTTTCATGATAATAAAATGAAAGTAATCCGACATAGGAAAATCTCCCATGTTCAAGCTTCCAGGAGCGCCTAAGTAGGGTGAGAAAAGATTCGTAAAAGGAATCCATTGCTTCTGGGCTATTATTTTTGCAATCGCTAAAAAAGAGAGCTCATCAGCATCAGTGTAACGTAATGGAATATCAAAAGAAAACTCAGGTCCTCCTACGCAATGGAAAAAGATCCAGGAAACTGCAAGTGCGGTTAAGAAATAATTAAAAAAATTTAAAATTTTTTTAATTTTTAATGAAAAAATTTGGTTCATATCTTATCAAGATCCAGTTTTAACAGGCATCATGGGATCGTCGAATAAAAACTGTGTGCGGTGGATATCCCCAAGATCATTTTATGATCTTTCTAGATCATTTATCTTAGAGCGTCAATAAGTTTTTATCGAGCATGATCCGAAGAAGTTTTATTGTTTTACGAGTCAGTCTGGCTTTCTCAGATTTTGGGTGAGTTTTTGGATTGAAGCTTGCAGTCAAGAGCTTTTTCGTACTGAAAAGAATCCAGCAAGTTTGTTTTTGATGATGGTTTCTGAATAAAAAAATCCTTTGAAAAATAGGGGGGTTTGGTTAAAGTCAGCGGCATGATGGGTAGGTTTTTTTTCATGTTGGCATTGCTTCCTTTGGGCTTGGCTTGGGGGCGTATTTCTTCGGATTTTGATGCTCCGGGTCCATTGGGTGCCTGGGAGGTAATGCGCATTGCCCAGGTTCAGCAATGGATTGAGTTGGTCCCTCCTTTTTTGCAGAAAATGCTTGGTAAGGCTCCTTCGGTATTTGAAGGAACTGTTGCTTGGAGGGATATTGCTTCAAAAAATGATGCAATTTATTGGGACACTGAACGAAGCTTGCTCATGCAATTGGCAAGTGTCTCAGGTCTTTGGGTGGGCACTCGGGTGCCCGTTTCCCGTGCTTTGGTTTCTACGCGAAGGGCGCTTGCGTCGTTTACACCTGCTTGCTTAAGGGGGCCTTTAGGATTCGTCGAGGCTTTTGATCCTCATCGCACGACTATTGCTTCCGTTCGGGAAGAAGCCATTTCACTTGAGTTTGTAGAAACAGGTCGTTGGAAGAGGGGGTGGACGTACGCGTTTTCCCGTGGGCACTGGCCTACCATTTATTGGATGGATACTCGGGAAGAGCCTTCTTGGATTCCTCTGGTGGGGAACAATACCTTGCAGGGGCTGAGGCATTTAGGATCTTTTGGAGTGAAGCAGCAAGCAGGATTGGGGATGATCTTTGGGGTGATTGACTCCGGTTGGCAGGTTCAGATGGGGTTGAGTGATACCGAAGGGGAGCCCTGGTATTTTGATGAGCAGGGTAAGGCATTGAAATCTGATCGCTTCGAAGGGAGGCGTTGGTTTGCACTGTTTAATGTACGGCCTGGTTCTCGTGTGCTCTATGTACGCTCGCAAGATCTTTCAGGGGGTGTAGCGCTTCCTGTGCTTGCAGGATCTGCTAGTTATTTAAATTTAACGCAGGTGTCTTCTTCGGGGAGGCTTTCAGGAGTGCTTTTCGACGAAAATGATGATGAAGCCGAGCCTGCGGTTTTAGCGGGTTCCACGGTACGTGTGATTGGGCAGTCTGCTGTGGCGATTACAGATACCCAGGGAAAGTTTCAGTTCGATCATTTAGTGACTGTGGGTAGCTATCCTCTGTATATTGAGTCTTATAAAGCTGTTGAAACTGTTTCAGGCCAGTTGAGTTATTTAGGGTACACCCACCGTTATCGGATTTTTCCAGATGCCATGCAGGATCTTGCGTTGTTTCGAGTTTCTCGAGCTCAAATGAGGGTATGGAGGCAGCAGTGGGGAGAGGTCGGTGACATGGGGGGAATGGTGGTAGCTGCGTTTATGCATCCTGATCGATTCAAGTCCACCATGCGTCTTGTTCCTACGACTCAGTCTTTACTGCCTCATCATTCAGGTATTTTGACGGCTTCTATTGGTAATGATGGAGTTTTGGGGAATCTGGGTTCTTTTTTATCTGCTCATCACAATCGGGTGGTGAGTACGCAAATTCCCGAAGGTCCTGCGGTGATGCGCTTAGGGGATGTTTCTCGGGGCAATGTGTGGCAGGAATTATTTTTTGCTGCTCCGAATGTGGTGACGGTGCTTGGACCCTACCAGATAGATACGATCCTTCCAAGCAGTGGACTGAGAGGTTCGTATGAGTGATTTACCGGAAGATGCGCTTTGTTTTGAAACGGCTTTAGAACAGCTTCAGATGGCTGTAAAAAACTTGGAAAGCGGTGAGCTTACTTTGGAGCAGTCTTTGAAGCAGTTTGAGAGAGGCGTTCAATTAACGAGGCTTTGTCAAGCTCATTTAAAAGTTGCTGATCAAAAAGTGGATGTTTTACTCAAGCAAACTTCCCAAGAGGGCGTAGAGTCTTTTCAGCTTGAGCCCTTGGTAAAAACTTAGTGCTATTCTTTCTTTGAACCTCGCCGGGTGATTCTGGTCTAAGCCGTTGGTTGAAGAGGGTTGGGCTATGAGTGAAGCCATCATGCGCTAGAGCATGAGTGAGGGGTGGCGTAGCACATGATTGAATTTTTTCCATTGATACTATGAGTCATGCTTGCACGATTGGTTCTCAGGTTGGAAGACTTTGCGAAATGGCTGAAAGCTTAACATTTTCTTAGCAAATCAATAAAAGTCAAAAATTCCTGAAAATAGGGGCGTCTTCTGTGGTTTGAGGGGGAGTTTTGGGTGTTTTGTTGGAGAAGATTTTGGATCAAAAAACAAAGGCAAATGGCTTGCGAACGGGATACAATTCGCGCAGAACGAGAGAAGTCTCCCAAAAAAGACAAGACCGAAAAAGGGGGGTTCTGGGTAGAACGAGAGGAAAAGCAATGACAGAAACTTCGAGAGTCGGATGCGAGGGGATTGTCAAAAACCACGATGTGATCGTGAGGGAAGGTTGGGGTTTTAAAAACTCCTTAGGAAATTTGAGTCAGGGAAGCGATCCCAAGCGCGTCATTTTGCGAATGGGCTTCAGTGCATCTCGAAGGCCTTGGATCTACGTTTTGGAGAAAGCAAGCGTCGCAGGCATTTCTTGGTGTGAAATGCGGGCTGGAAAGTGCTGAGCACACAGCGAAGAATTGGTTCACTCGAACGGCTGAGGCGAGCAGTTATCTGCCTGTCAGTCGGAGTTGTTGGCATCATGGGGTCTCTTGTTTTTTTCAGTGCTTGTGCGACTTCTGTGAAGAAGCCTGAACTGAAACAGGTGTTGGTTGAGACTTCTGCTCATTCTTCTTTTTCACCGCCAGAATCTGCAATGCAGGGGCCCGAGTGGTCGGAAGGACGTTCTATTGTTCTCATTTTAGGTCCGGGGTTCTTGCGAGGTTTTGCGTATGCCGGAGTTTTGCGTGTTCTTGCAGATGCTCATATTCCTATTGGGACGATAGTAGGGGCTCAGATGGGTGGATTTTTGGGAGCAATTTACGCCACCAGTAGGACGATCAATCATTTTGAGTGGGAGCTTCAAAAAATGAAAGACCCTCTTTTGCTTGAGAAAAAAATATTCTTTCCTTATTTTTCACAGAAGCCTTCTTGGAAAAAATTTTTAGGGGAAAAGAAGTTTACTGAGGCTTCTATTGCTCTTCAGATTGCTGTTTTGGAAGAAGGTTCTGTCCAATGGTATACTGAAGGGTCTTTGAAGGATGCCCTTGAGCTTTCGTTGCAGACCTGGAGTCCTGAAGGGAAGGATCCTCGTGAGAAGCTCAGACGTAGATGGATGAAGGATTTATTGACACAAGTCAGACACTTAGAACTGGGGCCCATTGTATGGGTAGATGTTTTTGGGGACTCTTTATTTGGTTTGTCGCATCTGGTAGATGTCGTGATTCGACCTGATAGGAAGCATCTTGGGTTAGGGACTGAAGCAAAAAAAGCGGAATTTATCTTTTATGGTAAAAAAGCGACTTTAGAAAAATTGCCATACCTTCGTTCTTTAGTTCAACATTCTGAATCAATCAAGAGGTAAGATGCGTAACTACGATAACAAGAGGCTTCATTTTAAGAAAAAACGTGAATTTTTAAAATTTTTATTTTGTTTTTTAGTGGGACTGACTTTTTTAGGTGCTTTGTTAGTTACTGGTGTTTTTTGGTATTTTTCTAGAAATTTATCTGAAATTATCCAAGCGGAAGATTATCGTCCTTTGGGTGTCACGCGAGTTCTTGCTCCAGGTGGTATCGAAGTGGGGGAATTTTATAAAGAACGAAGATATGTTGTTCCTTATGAAAAAATACCAAGTATTTGTGTTCAAGCTTTTGTTGCCGCAGAAGATGATCGGTTCTTTCAGCATTCTGGAATTAATCTTGTCAGTATCATTCGGGCGGGTATCGTTAATTTGAAAGCAGGGCATGTGGTGCAAGGTGGAAGTACCATTACTCAGCAAGTAGCAAAATCCCTTCTTTTAGTTCCTGAAAGAAGCTTTGATCGAAAATTTAAAGAAATTATCTTAGCAAATAAAATCGAGAGAAATTTAACCAAGCAGCAAATTCTCTATCTTTATTTAAATCAAATTTACTTAGGCCATGGGGCTTATGGTGTTCAAGCTGCAAGTAGGGTCTATTTTAAAAAAGATGTATCTCAGTTGACGCTTGCAGAGGTAGCGCTTTTAGCAGGAATGCCTCAGGCTCCCGGAAAATATAGTCCTCATTTAAATCCGAAACGAGCGAAAGATCGTCAAACTTATGTTTTAAGAAGAATGCTTGAAGATCGTTATATTACCTCTTCTCAAATGCAACAAGCAGTAGCTGAGCCTATTAAAATTTATTATGATGAAAATTTAAACCTCAAGTATGCTCCTTATTATCTTGAGCATTTAAGGAAATACCTCATTGAGAAATATGGAGAAAAAGCTGTTTATGAGCAGGCAATGACATTAGAAGTTCCCATGCAGCCCCATCTTGCACAGGTAGCACAAAAGCAGATTCAAAAAAAGATGCATTTGCTTGATCAGGGGATGGGATACCGCGGGCCTTTGAAGCATTTGAAGGGATTAGAGATTGAGGAGTTTTTGAAGACTTCTGAAGAGGCGCTTTTGAGTAAGAGCCTCAAGTATCAGGTGTTTTTACCTAATGGAACTTTAAGTCTGAAGGAGGCTTTGATTGCGTCGGGAAAGAGGTCATCCGCTCAGCTTTTGGAAGCGGATGGTTTGTACCAAGCGGTCGTTATGGATTTAGATGAAGTCAAGAAAGTTGCTTTTTTAAAAATTGGGAGAACTTCGGTTGAGTTGCCATTAGATAAGATGCGTTGGGCTCGTGCTATTCATCATGATGAAACGGTGGCTCAACCGGTGCTTTCTTTGAGGCAGGTGCTTCAAGTAGGGGATGTGGTTTGGGTGAGAGTTTTGGATAATCCTAGTTTACTTGCATCAAGTTTTCAGCAGGGGCATGCTAAAAAAAGTATTTTGGTAGCGTTAGATCAAAAGCCTTTGATTCAGGGAGCGCTTTTTTCTTTAGATGTTCATACAGGATCTGTTTTATCGATGGTGGGAGGATATGATTTTGAATTGTCTGAATTTAATCGTGCGACCCAAGCGAATCGACAAATAGGATCTGCGATTAAACCGGTCATTTACGCCTGTGGTTTAGAAAAAGGATTCACACCTGCGTCCATCATTGTCGATTCTCCTTTAGTTTTTAAAGATGCAAGCGGAGCTTCTTGGAAGCCTTCGAATTTTGAAGAGAAGTTTTATGGAGATACTACCTTCCGTCAGGCTTTTATTAAATCTCGTAATATTCCTACGTTAAAAATTGTGCAATCCATTCAGCTTCCTTATTTCATAGACTATGCTAAACGCCTTGGGTTAGGAGCTTTACAGCCTGATCTTTCGATTTCTTTAGGAAGTGCGTCTATGAGTCTCATGGAATTGACTCGACTTTATGCATTATTTCCGCGATTAGGACGGAGGCTGAAGCCTCTTTTTTTCACGAAGTTGATGGATCGGGATGGGAGGCTATTGGAAGCAGCTCAGTCTGAGCCTGCGTATGTGGCAAATGCTGAAGTGCCTTCTGCTTCTTCTTTACCTAAACAACCTGTTTTTCCTCATTATCCCTTAGACAACGATCCTGAGCAGGTGCTTGATCCTCGTGTGGCCTATGTCATGACGCATTTAATGAAAGAAGTGGTTTCTTTTGGAACAGGTTCTGAAGCTAAGCATTTAGGGCGTGTTGCTGCTGGAAAAACAGGTACCACGAATGATTTTATGGATGCTTGGTTTATCGGATTCACGCCTGAGGTTGTGACGGGGGTTTGGGTGGGCTTTGATACTCAGACAAGCATTGGTCCTTCTTCTACCGGTGCTCGTGTTGCACTTCCTATTTGGCTTGAGTACATGAAAGAAGCCATTGAGTTTTATCCCGACCACGCTGATTTTCCTATGCCTTCTGGCATTGTTTTTGAAAAAATCAATCCTACGACGGGAAAGCCCGTCGGGCCTAAAGATCCAGGTATTCAAGAAGCTTTCATCGCAGGAACTCAGCCCAGCATGCCCGCAACCACGCAAACTGAAGAATACAAACAAGAAGATTTTTTTAAAGAAGATCGCGATTAGTGAGGAGTTCGGAGTTTTTCTAATCCTTCACGTAAAAGGTAGCTTTTCCAAGTGGTCTCCAGGCTACGAAAAGTCTCAATGAGTGCTTCGGCTGCTTTTTGCTCGGAGATACCTTGGGTGCGAGCAAGATTTTGAACCGCTTGTAAGAGGACCTGAAATCCAGCGTTATCATTTAATTTATTCAAGTCAATAGATGATTCTGATTGAATCTGTGCAGTAGCCAAAGCGGTGTGGAAGGTACGCACCAATTGCTCGGGAAAGACAGTTTTCTTAGAATAGGATTTTAAAGCAGAAGAATTTTTCATACAACACAAGCCGTATTTCGGATACTAAGCTGATCTTTTGAAATTTACTACGAAAAAAAAACACCTTAAATTTCAAGTTGTTCTGCTGCCATTACTGTATTTTGCATGAGCATGGCCAAGGTCATAGGGCCTACTCCTCCGGGAACGGGGGTGATCGCTGAGGCTTTGAGAGCCACTTCTTCGTACAAGACATCTCCTTGGATGCCTTGGGGAGTTTTGTGGATACCTACATCAATGATGACGGCACCTTCCTTCACGTGCTGGGCTTGAATCAGATGTCTTTTACCTGAGGCAACGACGAGTACCTCTGCAAGTTGGGTCATGGTTTCAAGTTCAGTGGTCTGACTATGGCACTGCAGGACCGTCGCATGCGCTTGAAGCAGAAGCGATGCCATGGGCTTTCCGACGATACTGCTTCGACCTACGACACAGGCTATTTTACCTAAAAGATTGATTTGATAGTGTTTTAAAAGAGCCATGATCCCAGCTGGAGTGCAGGGTTGAAAGGTGGGATGGCCTAAAAAAAGATTGCCTGCGTGAAGAGGATGAAAGGCATCCACATCTTTGGAGGGATCAATCCATAAAATGACCTCTTCTTCTAAAAAAGAGCGAGGAAGAGGTCTTTGTAACAAAATGCCATGCACTTTAGGATTTCTATTAAGTTTTTGGATGCATTGCTTGACTTCTTCAGGGAAAGTGTTGGCATCAAAGTGGAAGGTTTCATGGGCGATGCCTAAAGATGAGGCAAGCTTTCCTTTTCTTTGCGTGTAAAGAAGGCTTGCAGGATCATTTCCTACCAAAACAACACAGAGCTTGGGGCGTATTTTTTGTCTTTGGATTCTTTTTTGAAGTTCCCGTTGGATCTGTTCGACAAGCGGTTTGGCCTTGAGTACGAGCACACACGCAGTGTACCGTCATTGCGCGGTTTAGGCACTTCATTTTGTGACGAAGGGGTCACTTGCTTGATCTTCGCCCTTGCATTCAAGGTTTTTCCCATGAGGCGTTCAGAAATTCTCCTAGGTGATAGGTCTTAAGAGAACCCATATTCTATTATTTTTATTGAATTTTACGTGAGTCTCAAGAGCTTTTTATTTTTCTTAGGAAGTTTCGGGCCATGCTTTGGGATTTAGTGAAAAAATGCCTAGATTCTTCGGTGGATATTGACTCATTTTTCAGCCTCAAAAATGAGTTGGGCTTCTTATTTGACAAGAGCGCTTGAGTTGTGTTGAGATCGTCCAGAGAATTTTTTTTATGACAAAAGACTTGTGCTTTCCTAAATATCGATCGGATATCGATGGTCTTCGTGCTATTGCAATTTTATTAGTTGTTTTCTTTCATGCCTTTCCTCACGTGTTTGAGAGTGGATTCATTGGCGTGGATGTTTTTTTTGTGATTTCTGGGTTTTTGATTTCAAGTATTCTGTTTGAAAGTTTTCATCAATCTTGTTTTAGTTACCTGACTTTTTACGTGCGTCGTATCAATCGATTATTTCCTCCTTTGTTTTTAGTCCTTGTCGCTTGTTATGCATTGGGTTGTTTTTTTCTAACGCAAGAGGATCATGAAGGACTGATCCAGCATATGGTTGCAGCTTGTGTTTTTGTTCCCAATATTCTTTTTTGGAAAGAAAGTAGCCATTTAGATGTTGTTCTTGAGACGAAGCCTTTATTGCACTTATGGTCTTTGGGAGTGGAAGAGCAATTTTATATTATTTGGCCTTTTTTGATCGATTTTTTTAGAAGGCTTCGTTGGAATTTTTTTTTCGTTTTTTCATTCTTGTTTGTGATCTCTTTTGTCGCAGGATGGATCGAAATGTATCGAGATTTTTTTGCTGCTTTTTATTTCCCTTGGAATCGCGCTTGGGAGCTTTTTGCGGGAGCTTTTTTAGCTTACCTGAGTGTTTTTAAAAAAATGAAGAGTTTTCATGATCAAGAGAAGCTTTGTTCTTTCGTATCTTTTTTAGGTTTATTGCTTTTGAGTTTCGGGGTTTTTTGCTTGGATGAAAAGACGCCTTTTCCGGGCTGGGCTGCTTTATTGCCTGTTTCCGGTACTTTTTTGATGATTGCTTCGGGTCCTGAAGCTTGGTTGAACCGTGTGTGCTTATCTTGGAAGCCCTTGGTAGGTTTAGGGACGGTGAGTTATGCCTGGTACCTTTGGCATTGGCCTTTGTTATCTTTTGTGCAGATTGTTGAGGATAAGCTCACTTCGGTAGCAGCGATTGTCGTGATCTTAGTTTCACTGGGACTTGCTATGCTTACCTATTACGCTGTGGAAAGGCCTCTTCTTTCTTTAAAATCCAGTCAATTACAGGCGATTATCTTGCTTTTCATGATGTTCAGTATGGCTTTATGTCTGAGTTATTAACTCATTTTGTCGAAGAGCTTGAGTGGTTTGGGGATCTATCACGAGCTCTGAGGCTTCATTTTTAAAACCTAGATTCTAGGAAAAAAAATCTTTTTTTTGGCATTTTTTGCCTGAGCTTGTTATTTTTTTACCTACCTCTGATTTTAGGCTCCCTAAATGCTTGAGTTTTTTTAGGCATGCTCATTGCTAAAGTAGCTTCGTGGCTAATGGAATGTGGATTTCTGTATCGGGGGCTCAGACGCAAGCAGACAGATTGGATTTGATATCCAATAATCTAGCGAATGCGGATACTGACGGTTACAAAAAAGATGGTCCTACTTTTAAAGAGTATTTAGCAAGTCAAGAAACCTTGCATGAAAAAGTGGATATTCCTCGAGGTTCTTTCCGAGATAAAGATTTTTATCCTCTTTATGGAAAAGATTCGTCTTTCGTGGTGATGGATGGAACTTCAACCGATTTTAAGCCCGGTCATTTGAAAGTCACTGAAAATCCTTTAGATATTGCTATGGATGGACCCGGGTTTTTAGAAGTCGCAACGAAAGAAGGAGTAAGATTTACTCGGCTTGGGGCTTTAAAAATTGCATCAGATGGTCGGTTAGTGACTTCAGATGGATCTTCGGTTTTATCTGCTCAAGCTTCAGGGCTTGCTACTGGGGCAAGTCCGCTTGCACGCGAGATTCATTTACGTGATCGTATGGGATCGCTTGCCATTAGTCAGGAAGGGCATGTCATGGTCGGAGGGGAGCTTATTACTCGTTTGAGTGTGGTAGAATTTCAGAATTTAGACAAATTAAAAAAAACAGGCTCTCAGTTATTTGAGAATGTAGACCCCGAGAATCAGAGAGTAGCTACAGAGACTAGAGTTAGGCAGGGAATGCTTGAAGCCTCTAATGTCAATGCTGTGGAAGAAATGTCGCATATGATCAGCGCAAATCGTATTTTTGAGCAAAATTTAAAAGCCTTAAAAACGTATGGAGAACTTATGGGGAAAGAAGTCAACGAGGTGGGTAAATTATGATGCGTGCTCTTTCTGCGGCAGCCACAGGTTTGGAAGCTCAGCAAACAAAAATTGAAAATATTGCCAATGACTTAGCCAATGTGAATACAGACGGGTATAAGCGTTCTTCTACTGAGTTCAGTGATTTGATGTATCAAACTTTGAAAGAGCCTGGAAGTTCTTTGGGTGCGAGTACTCAGTCTCCCGTCGGGGTTCAAATTGGGATGGGAGTTAAGATCGGTGCAAGTCATAAAATTTTTGAGCAGGGACCTGCGAAAATGACTTATAATCCCTATGACTTAATGATTGATGGGCCTGGTTTTTTTCAGGTGACCAATGCGCAAGGTGAGACGCTTTACACGAGAAACGGAGCCTTTCATTTAAATGCACAGGGGACATTACAGCTTTCTCACGGAGCAAAACTGGTTCCTCCTTTGGTCGTTCCTAATAATGCAGTGAGTTTGAGCGTTTCAAAAACAGGGGATGTTCGAGCAACTTTGGCGAATTCTTCAGAAGAAGTCTCTGTTGGACAAATTCAATTAGTGAATTTTCAAAATGAAAATGGCCTTTTAGCGCTAGGAGATGGTTTGTACCGAATGTCTCAAGCAAGTGGAGCTGCAGTACTTGCTGTTCCTGGAGAAAGTGGATTGGGAAGTATTCAGCAAGGGGCTTTAGAAGGTTCTAATGTGAATGTTGCCAATAGTATGGTGGACATGATTGCCGCTCAACGCGCTTATGAAATGGGCACAAAAGTCATGGGAGTAGCCGATCAAATGCTGGGAGCGACGGTGAATATCAAATGAGATTCATTTTATTTCTTGTATGGTTTTTGATACCGCTTGATAGCATAGGTTCAGAAACTGTTTTTTCAGAAGCTATTTTAGCCTCTATGAAAAGTCAATTAAGTCAGACTTTCGCTGAAGCTCGGATTATTTTAGAAAAAAAACCTCAATGTGATGGACAGACAGATACTTTTTTTTCAGCGACATTGATGGGAACAGATGCGCGAGGAGTCGCGCGGTTTGTTCTTCAGTCTGAGCATCAAAAAGCTCAGCAATGCAGCGTTTCTTTTGAGGCTTGGGCACCGGTAAGAATTGCGTTAAAAAGAGTGCCTCCTGGAGAAAGCTTGAGTGAGTCTCTCTTTGAAACGCGTCAGATGGATCTTTCCCGAGGCTCTATTTACAATTACCGTGGTATTTTGTTGTCAAAAAAAAACCGCTTAGCCATGCTTCAATCTATTCAAACGATTGTAGAGGGGCAATTTCTTCTGAGTTCTTCTGTTCAATACATTCCTGACATTCGAAAAGGTGATCCTGTGACGATTAAGTATATAGGTCGTGGCATCAGTGTGCGTTTTTCAGGACTTGCTCAGGAATCAGGTTATCAAAAGCATGCGATGCGTGTTTTAAGCAAGCAGACAAAAAGAGAATTTGTGGGTTTAGTGATGCCTGATGGTACCGTTGAGGTGCGGTTGTGAAGATTTTTTTCTTCCTGTGTTTCTTTTTTTCAGGATGCGCGCATTTTTTGGCAGAGCTTCGAGGAGATGATCAAGATGAGTTAGAGGATACCGTGATTCCTATCAAGTCTGATCACGCTCAAGCTTCACCGATCATCGAAAAAAATCTTGTCAGTCGCGTTCGAGTGACTAAAGAAGATTTTATCGATCAGTCTCAAGATGAGGGTTCTCTTTGGGCTTCTAATGGACAAACTAATTATTTTTTTACTAAAAATAAAATTCGATCTCCTGGAGATTTGATTTCTATTATGATTGACGAGGAGCTTCAGAATAATATTCTAATTGAAGTTAAAAAAAATTTAAGCGCCAAAGATCTTCTTTTACTTTTGGGGGATACGTCTGTTTCTGAGAGTTCAAAAAAAAATACCAAAAAAGAATTGGCAGCGAATGAAGAAGGAGCCAAAGAAAAAAATCCTCAAGGAGGATCTCAATTTACTTCCCCTTCGAACAATAAAACGGATAAGATGAATCTTGCGATGAAAGTTTCGAATCTTGACTTGTCTGATTTTTTTAAGATTAAAAGTGGAGATTCCATGCTGGGAGAGGTTTTAAGTCGTTATCCTAATGGAAATTACAAAATCAAAGGAATAAAAAAAATTAATTACAAGCAAAACATTTCTTTAACGCTCAGTATTACCGGAGTCATTAAAGCGACAGATATCAATGAAGATACCGATAAAGTTAATCCTGGAACAATCTATGAATATGAGATTCAAGTATTGCGTAGTGAAAAAACTTAGCTTTTGGATTCTGATGCTTCTATCTTATGACGCTTTTGCCTCAAGGTTGAAAGATATTTCAACGGTCAAAGGAGTGCGAGAGAATATTTTGATTGGTTATGGAATTGTTGTTGGATTGAAGGGAACAGGAGATTCAAGTAGTGAGATTACAGGGCAATCTCTTGCACGATTATTTGTTAAGTTGGGATTGGATGTTCAACCTAATACTCAAGTCAAATCTAAAAATGCTGCAGCGGTGATTGTGACTGCAAAGCTTCCGAGTTTTGCTCGCGTAGGAAACCATTTAGATGTTACCGTGAGTTCAATTGGAGATTCAAGTAGCTTAGAAGGAGGAAATTTGTTAGTGACGCCTCTTCGTGCAGGAGATCAAAATGTTTATGCGGTTGCTCAAGGAACTATTAGTATCGGTGGTATGATTGATGGGAGCTCTAAGAATTTTCCAACGATCGGACGTGTAGTCGACGGAGCCATCATTGAAAAAGACATTGACATTAATTTTGCAGCAAAAAAAAGCCTGAGATTATCACTTCATCAGCCTGATTTTACCACAGCTGCTCGTGCAGTGACGAAAATCAATGGGGAGTTGGGAGGGAAGTATGCTTCTGCTCGCGATAGTGCAACCATTGACGTAGTAGTACCTTTTCAGTACGAGGGTAATTCGGTTGAATTTTTAGCTATTTTGGAAAACATTGACATTCATGTTGATAGTAGTGCTAGAATCGTTCTGAACGAGCGCACGGGGACGGTCGTGATGGGGGATCATATTATGATTATGCCGGTTGCTATTTCTCATGGAGATTTAGCTATTGAAATTCAAGGAGCTCTTAAAACGACAAAACCTGCACGTGTTGCTGAACTTCAAGTAGGAAGTTCTGTTTCAGAGCTTGTGAAGACACTGAATGCCATTGGGGTACAACCTAAAGATTTAACGGCTATTTTTCAGACCCTGAAAGAAGTAGGAGCGCTACAAGCAAGTTTGGAGATTATGTGATTATCGCACGAAGAGGAAGCCTGATGCAGCGTCATGGAAGATGGAGGGGGGCGTTATGATTCAATCCAGGAAACAAGATAGGTATTTGAGCCTGCTAGGATGGTGGGTACTGCTCGTCTTGATTTTGCCGCCTTGGGTAGGGAAGCCTAGTTGGGCTCAGGATTCTCTTAGGTGTGATCGGACGAAGGGAGGGGAAGCTTGTCAAGCTTCTTCCTCTTTGTCTAGATCTTCGATGCATCAGGGAAGAACTGCTTGGGATGCTCCGACCAGTGCTGGCCGTGTGATTTTGCCTGTAGATCGCTCACGCGTGAACCCTGGACTTTTGAAATCGGCACAAGGTATGGAATCGTTGTTCTTAGATCATCTTTTTCAAGTGATGCGCCAAACTGTGCAAAAAAGTGATTTGGATTTAGAGTCTTCAGCAAGTCAGATTTATCGAGGGATGCTTGATTCGCGTTATGCAGATCAAATTTCTCATGGAGATCGTGGCATGGGAATTGCGGACCAAATCATCACGTATTATGACTCTCGTATGCATTCAGGGATCAAAAAGCAAAGAGTATTCACTCAAAAACAGTCTGCACTGAAGGAGAAGCCATGAAGGTTCAACAAAACCCGTCGTCTCAAGTTTCTTCAACAGAAACTTCATCTACGAAACAAGCTTCTCGTACTTCCGATGCAAAACGTGTGGAGAAAGGTTCTGTCAAAACAGAAGAGACTTCTGATAAAAAAGGAAATGTTGAGATTTCTTCTCGTGCCAAAGAGCTTGCTCAGGCAAAGGAGCTTGCTTCTTCTGCGCCTGATGTTCGTGTTGATCGAGTTGCCCAATTGAAAAAACAAATTGCGGAGGGCAATTACCATGTCAGCTCTGAGGATATCGCGGATCGTATGGTTGAGGATCATTTGAGAACTGCTGATTTCAGTCATTGAAGTATTGGGAAGCCGGAGGGATTGTTTTGGAAGAATCTATCAAACTTCTTCACGTTATTTTAAGTGATTTTCTTCAATTGCTTGAAAAACTTCAAGAAGTGATTCAGGTAGAGCATGAAGCCCTCATTGCTTATGATCTAAAATCCATTGAAAGGCAGTCTTTTCATAAGCAGTCTTTTTTAGAGCAAATGCGTCGTTTGGATAGCCAATGCATGGCGTGTATGGAGCGTTTTCCTGCTCGTGATTTTCAGCAGCTGATGGAAATACTTGAAAAAAATCCTATGGCATCTGCAAAAGAGATGGTGACTATAGGAAGACTTTTTAAAAATAAGTTAGAGCTTGTGATGCGAGCGAATGCAAAAAATCAGACTTTAGTCATGAGCTCACTTGAGCATATTGAAAGAATGAAAAAAAATTTATGGGGAAGATCTCATACTCCCACGTATAACCAAGCGGGAAAAAGCGCCTCTTGGGCTCAGCCTCGGTTATTCGTGAAAGAAATTTGAGGGATGGATGGCAATTGGTAATTTAAGTCAAATCGGAAATTCTGGAATGGTGGCTGCTCGAAGTGCTCTTGCTACTTCAGGTCATAATATCAGCAATGCTACTACCGAAGGATTTTCGCGTCAAAAAGTCGTCACACAAGCAGTACATATCGATCTTAGTTCTCGTGCAGGAGGTATGGGGACTGTGGTTTCGGGTACCGATCGTTTGAATGATGCATATTTAGAAAAACAAATTCGAAATGCTCAAAAAGAAGTCTCAAAATGCGAAGAAAAAGAAATTTTATTCCAACAGGTAGAAGATGTTTTTAACGAAATGAATGAAGACGGGTTGAGCCGTTGCATTGGAAAATTTTTCAATGATTTCAGAAAGCTCTCTGAAGAACCTGAAAATGGGTCGATTCGACATGCTGTGCGTGAGTCAAGTCAGACCATGGTTGACCATTTTAAGCGCATTGACCATCAATTACAAGATATCACTCGTCATATCGATGAGAGAATTGCAGGGTCTATTTCAGAGATGAATCATCTCACAAAAAGTATTGCTTCCTTAAATGATAAAATGCGCAGTTTAAGTGCCTCAGGCGGCAATGTGAATGATCTTTTAGATCAACGTGATCGTGATTTAAAAGCTTTAAGTGCTCTTTGTGAAGTTTCTGTTCATCAAAATGAATCAGGGATGATTTCTGTGGATCTGGATCGTGCTGGTGCGCTCGTTGCTTCTTGTCAATCGGAGCAACTTCATGTAGAGAGAATTGCTGATGCACAAAGAACTCAAGGGGTTTATGCTATTTTGGGTTCAACACAAGAAGTGATCACCCAGAGTATTAAAAATGGTAAATTAGGGGCTCTTTTAGAAATACGCGATGAGGTTATAGCCGGTGTTAGGGAGCAGTTAGATGCCATTGCCTTTGCCTTGACAGAATCTGTCAATGCTATTCATACCCAAGGCTTTACGCCTGAGGGCAGAACAGGCATTGCTTTTTTTGAGCCTTCTGAGGTGGAACAAGGTGCATTAGGGCGTTTTTCCTTATCAGAAGATGTGTTGACCAATGTGAATGCTATTGCTACAGCGTTCAGTCCTCATGCTCCTGGAGACAATCGTGTTGCCTTAAAAATTGCTCAGTTACAAAATGAGAAACTCATCCATGATCAACAGTCTACTTTAGAAGATGGGTATGATGCTTTTATCACTGATTTGGGTATGTTAACCGCGAAGAATCGCGCTTCGTTAACGCAAGAAAAAGATTCTATGATGCAGCTTCATAACATGCGTGAGCAAATTTCAGGAGTTTCTATTGATGAAGAGACCACTCAGCTTTTGCAATACCAGCATATCTTTGATGCTTGTGCCAAAGTAATTCAGATTGCAGATGATTTAATGAAAACCATTTTAAACTTGAAGCGTGATTGAGGAAATGAATTGAGAGTCACTGAAAATTCTAATTATGATCTGGTTCGAGAATCTATGCGTCGGAGCAAAGAGAAGATGGAAGCGCTTCAGGTACAATCTTCTACTTTAAAAAGAGTGAATCAGCCTTCTGATGATCCTGTGGGCTGCGCTAAAATTTTAGAGATAAGAACACAAAAGCTCAATCAAAATCAATTTCAGATGAATGCAAAATTTGCAGAATTGTTTTTAAAGCATTCTGAGGAGGCTTTAGGAGAGCTTGCTGACATCGTGGGAAGGGTCAAGGAGCTTGCTTTAGCGCAAGCAAGCTCCACGAATACTCAGCAGGAGGTGCGTTACGCTGTTGCAGCTGAGTTGGAACAGTTGCAGCAACAGGCGCTAGCTATTGGAAATCGTCGGTTCGCCGATCGATATATTTTTGCAGGTTATCAAACACAAAAACCTCCTTTAGATGCCCAAGGTGTGTATCAGGGAGATGATGGATGCATGAAGCTTGAGGTGGAAAGTGGTGTTTTTGTTCCTATGAATATTCCTGGCTCTCAGGTGTTTCATAGTTCTTCCGCTGAAAAGCTGGATATTTTTGATCATATACAAACTTTGAAAACGGTGATTTTGACGGGAGATTTAGAGGCAGTGCGTCGGACTTTAGAGGGGTTTCATACGATTCAAAGTGCTTTAATTACCAATCGTTCAAGTTTAGGATCAAGCCTTCAAGGACTGCAATCTCACCTTCAATCGTTAGACAAGGAGCTTGTCACACAGGCTTCTTTGAGTTCTGTGCTTGAGGATGTCGATCTTGCTCAAGTCGTGAGTGATTTAGGAAAAGAGGAAAGTGTTTTTCGTAGTTCTTTAGCTGGAGCCAAAAAATTGATTGAGCCTAAGCTATTGGATTATTTGAAATGAAAAAAGTTGCAAAATCAGGTAGTTTTGTTAAAAAAGTTTCATTTGGAGAAGTTCTTTTTTGCATGCAGTCTCTTTTGAATTTGGGTGGTAGAGATGTTAGTACTGACTCGTAAGCTCGGAGAGAGCATTGCTATTGATGATCATATTAAAATTGTTGTTGTTCAGATTAAAGGCAAGCAGGTGCGCTTAGGGGTTCAAGCGCCGCGGGAGACGAAGATTCATCGGGAGGAGATTTACGCGGCGATTCAAGAGCAAAATAAAAAAGCGGCACAAACAGTTTTTGTGCCTGGTCAGCTCGTCAGAGTGTTGAAGGGTTCTTAGACGGTGCTAGTGAAA
>DAISZI010000125.1:0-5399 GCA_036824885.1 Oligoflexia bacterium | reverse complement strand
TTCGTGAGTCGCTTTCTGCCTATTGCTGTCTTTATTGGGCCTTCTTCTGAGCGTGCAGATTTAGCCTTGGGGAAGGCCCTAAAAACAGAACATTCCAGAAAAAAGCTTAAACAAGCTTTTGCTTCTCACCAGGTTCTCTGGAATCAAAAACCCCTTTCTCCCAAGTTTCGATTACCTCCCGGTAATCATACGCTCTTGCTTGATCAGGCTTTTTTGCAAGAGCCAAGCTCCCTGCTCATTCCTTCTACTAAGCTCAATCTTTCACCTCTTTACGAAGATGAACAGTTCTTCGTACTTAACAAACCTTCAGGAATTGCGTCTGTCACGCAAGATCCCCTCCATCCCGAAACGGCAATGGGTTCGACTTTAGCGCGACTTCCTGAACTTGCAAAAATCATGCGTCCATCCGGAAAAAAAGAAGCAGGTCTATTGCATCGTTTAGATACCGGTACGAGTGGCATTTTAGTTTTTGCAAAAGATCAAATGACGTTCAATACCCTTTTCCATCTTTGGAAATCTTCTGAAGTTGAAAAAATCTACCGATGCCTCGTAACCTCCCCTGCCACCCCCCAAGTCATCTCATACCCCTTAGCAAAACACCCCACCTCCTCCAAAAAAATGGTGGCAATCACTCAAAAATCTCAAAACTTCCGAGGTCGACCTTTACCTGCAATGACTTACCTTCTCAAAGAACATAAAAACACCTCACTGAGAAAAATCAGAGACCTTGAAATACAAATTTTAACCGGAGTAAGGCACCAAATTCGAACCCACTTGGCAGCTATCCATTGCCCGATTTTAGGAGATCCTCTTTATCATGGAGCCCCAAGTGAACGCATCTGGCTTCACGCTTGGAAACTCATACTCAAACTTCCCCACCAAACCTTTCACTGGGAAGCAACCTTACCTGAAACTTGGCATGGCTGACATTCGCCCTTTTGCTTTCTCAGCAGAGATCGTAGTTTCGGTAACCCCACAATCAGCGCCAAGAGACTTCCGAGCATTGCTGAAACTCGAGTTTCAAGTTTTTTTGTAACTATTTGATTTTAAAAGGATTAAATAAAATGCTGAGTTTTAAAAAAATCAATAATTTCAATATGTTGCATAAATTTCAGGAAAAAACTTGAAACTCGAGTGAAACGATAAAAAACACCTTTCTTTATCTCATTCATGTACGGCAATTTTTGATGCAAGTATTTTTTTAAGTGTCAAACCACTTAAAATTAATTCCTCTCTTGATTCAACTTGCGGCTTCTTGCTTGATAAGATCACTCAAGATCCGATGATTACAACTATTTTTTTAAATTCATGCAACTCCAAAACGCACTCCTAAAAGTCAGAAAATAGTCTTAAAAAATAACCAACGAGTCGCAGACCATCTCCTCTATGTAATTTTGATGAGCCAGCTTTACGAGTAAGAAAGTTTTTTCAATACACTGAAGTGTTTTAAATAACTAGGATCCTATGAGATCCTAGTTATTGCAAAAAATTTGATCCTCAAGTAGGATGAGCATCGTTGAGATGACCCTGATTTTTCGGTGAATTTTTTATTGATACTTATTGTTATAAGCTCTGTCATTATTTTATGATATTTTTTTATCTGATCCTTGCTATTTTGAGTGCGAGTTGCTCAAATTCCTCTGGACAATCTTCGAATGTACAAGTACAGTCTCGCGATTTCCAAGCACCTGAACATGCTTATCGAGTACCTCCGTATCAGCAGCAGGAGGATGAAACAAGTGATAATCACTCAAACAATTGTTTGATTCCAGAGCTAGAAGAAGTTCATAGTTTAGATGAAGAAAAGATAGAGGAAGTTTCACAAAAAAGCAATGAATCCGAACAGAAGGACGAGTCTTCTGATTCTCAAATCTCAAATTTGATAATTTCTGCAACGCATGAGAACGAACTTCGACAAAAAATTGCCAAAATGGATTTTTATAGTTTTGACAAATATCCTAATTATGAAAAATTAATATTAATCTTTATCAAAAACATCCTCAATAATCATAAAATAATAAAAAATATGAAAGATCAACTCACAGAACTCAGCAAAGAAGATGCTAAAAATCTTGATTCGTATGCTATTTTTTATTTTTCCATGAATCAGAAAGAATTTTTTTATTATGTAACAAATGAAGAGAATTTGACTTCAATTACTCGCAGATGGACGAGTTCTTCGAATAAAATTATTCCTGATGATTTAGTTGATTTCATAGATTACTTCAATCAGGAGCCGCTTCAAAAGATTAATAAAAACAGCCATTTAGGCACCTCAGCTAAAGAAAATTCTTTCTATTACTTGATCTGTGCAACTCATGAAATGAAAAAACAAAAAGAAGGATTTTTTATCGAGAACCAAAAACAAACAATGATTCATTTTATACGGCTTGAGAAAAAACAAGAAACTCTTCCTAAAGAGGAGGAAAAAAAAGCACAAAAAATAAAAGAGATAAAAAATACTTTTTTAAATATATTTTTTACCATCAAAGAACCTTGGTCTTTCACTCTGAAGGAGTTTTTTTCTGAAAAGATTCCTAAACTTAAAAAGTACGAAAACTCTCATTTAGAAATAAGCTATGCTTATTATAGTTCATACTGTAAAATAAATATTAAATTACCAGACGCATTAACAATACTAAAAAAACTAGGAATGAGCGATTCTTTTAAAAATAATCAATTTTATGAATTTGAAAATAGCTACTATATTTTAGTTGATTTCTGTGAATTCCCAGTTAATTTCAATAATATTGATATAAAAACTAAAATGAACGAAATACTTCCTGAAAATCTAATCAGAAAGGAAACTTCCATACTGTTTCGTTTTCGATCTTTACTTGCAGATCCCTTAAGTTAATTTTTTTATTTAATCTTCTAATCGAAGCTTTCACTTAAGTGATCAAAAATTTTATCATCAACCTCAAATAGTAGCACTGTGCTGTTACTTGAGTAAAAAAACTTCAAGCCCTCCTTCCATGCCATCGCTGCTTGATTCGATCTTTTTCGATACATTTTTTATGAATGATCACCTACTTCTGAAGTCTTAAAATCTTGCCCTATTTTTAATCCATTTTTAAAAAAAGCTCATTCTTTTGACATTCCACACAAGATATGATGATTTTTAACCAAAAAACTTTATTTTTTCTTAAATTTCTCTTAGTCTTTATCACGGAGGCGTAATGGCTTTTTTGAGCTGGTTTTGCATAGCGATGCTTTGGCTTGTAAGTGAAGTACAAGCAAAGGTGGTATTCGAACCTTATGGGGGATACATGTCTGCATCAATCAGCCATGTAGGCACGCAAACAGATACCTACCAGGCGTGGGGATTAGGAGCAAGACTGATGAACCGATTTCCCCGAGGACTTTTTTTAGGATTAGATGGATCCTATTTCAGGGCTCTTTCCTACCAAAGTTCAGACTCGAATCAAGCGCATGCAGGTAACCCTCATTTCTATCAAGCTGGCATCGTCATAGGAGCCTATCTTTTAAGACCGATTCGTATCTGGGTCGGCTACCAATTCTTAGATCGGATGTACCTGCAAGGCAGTCAATCCCTACTCAATCAAGGCACCTCTTACAAAGCAGGAGCCAGTCTACGGATCGGCAAAAAACTCAACCTCAATGGGGAATACTTCGTAGGTCACTACACCCAAGGCTACGCATCCACACTTGCTTCGGAAAATGGAGAGTCAAGTCCCCTCTCTAAAAGATTATTTTTCTCACTCAGCATCCCGCTTACAATCTAAGTATCTTCTCGTACAAGATTTCGATTCCAACCAGGAATTTCAACGACAATATCAGCATCTCCCTGAGGAATACACTGACAAGCAAGTCTAGAAAAAGGCGTTAACCCTGGCGCCAAATCCAAACGATCCTCTTCCTCCGAAGAACTAGCAGAGCAAGCGTCCAATCCCTTCGAAACAAAAATATGACAAGTTGAACAAGCACAAACCCCACCGCAAGCATGATCGATAGAAATACCTGCATCCAATGCGATCTCTAAAATACTCTGAGATCCAGATTCTACCTCTACTGTCTTTTGCTCAGGCAAAAAAAGAATACGACACTTATTCATGTTTTTTATCCGAAATTGCTAATACCATACCCAGCAAGATCAAAAACCAAGAAAGCAAACTTCTTGCTGTAAAAGACTCACTCAAAAATAAAAACGCAAAAACCCCAGTCACCACAGGCTGAAGATAAATGAACAAAGCCACAGAAGAAGACTGAACATACGCCAAAGCCCAAAAATTTAAAAGATAAGCAAAAAGAGTACCTCCGAGAATCGAAAAACAAGAACTTCCCAGTATATGAGGCACTAAAAACGCATGCCAATCAATCGTGCTCCACTGAAATCCCTGAATCCAAACAAGCCCCCCCAACCAAGATCCACCCAGTAAAAAAATCCAAGCCATAGAACCAATCGGATCTCGATCTTTCATAAAAGACTTACTTAAAATAAGATAAAGCGAGGTACTCAAAGAACCTAAAAAAATGAAAAAATCTCCTAAAAAAGTTTCATCAGAAAAAGAAAAAGAATCAAAACTATGGACCGTCAAAACACCTAAAAAAGCAATAAAAAAACCCAAAATATTTCTTAAACTAGACTTCTCTTTACCCTGAAACACAGCAATCAAAAGTGTCATCAAAGGAATGGAGGTATTAATTAAAGATGCATTCGTCGCTGTCGTCCAAGAAAGACCTAGCATATAAGAAGCATGACTGAGAAAAATTCCAAAAAAAGCACAAAGAAAAAGAGAAAACCAATCCCCTCTCCTAGGAAAATGAAAAGAACCCCTGAAAAAAAGAACGATGAGCCAAAGTAAAACCCCTGCAATCAAATCCCCAACGCTTGCCCAAACAAGAGGCGGCAGAACTCCCAAAATAGCCTTCGAAGTCACCGTCCCTATACCAAAGAAAAACTGGACCAAAATCAGAGTGAAAACAACCATCGACTTTTTAGGATAAATAACAAACTTAGCCATGCGTTGCATTTTGACATAACTTTTGATTGGTAGCAATGCTCCTTGATATTTTTGATCAACTTTTTAAATTGTTTATTGAAACTTCTTCCCAAATCTTTACAAAATTGTCCCGATTTGGTAGTCTACACGTTTTTTGGGGCTTTCAAATGATTCGCGAAGAAATCTTTTAATCTCAACAAAGCGTGCATGAAAACTATAATCAAAAATTGGGTTTTTTGGTTAAACGAGCTCTCTTGGGCTCAGAAACTTTTCCCTCTGCTGCTCTCACTTAGCTACTACTGTATCTGGAACCATCAAAACCACTTTCATCATGATCAAAAAATCCTTATCGTCATTATAATGACTCTTGCTTATAGTGGTCAAAGAGTACGTGGTATTTTTAACTTTTTACTCCCTTTTATCTTAACTGCTATA
>DAISZI010000124.1:0-5402 GCA_036824885.1 Oligoflexia bacterium | reverse complement strand
ACTGAGCAGACGTAGTTGGCATGGGCACACAGCTACCGGTAGAAATTCCCGGTATCACCGATCCCATGGGACTCATCACAGGCAAAGAGGCAGGGGCTGTTCCACCACAACTCGTGACCTGCGTTAACAAAAACGCACTCAATAACAACTTAAAGAGTTTTTTTTCCATACGCAGCATTTAGCAAACGCGATGCCAAGAAAACATGCTTGAAGGAAAAAAAAACCGTTTACCAATGAATGAGGTGGCCAAAAAATAGCCAATAAGTTACGTTCTTGCAATGAACCTCTTGCAAGCAATGGATGCCTTTTTAGAATTTCAAAAGCTTGACCAGGGAGCTTCCTTAAAAACCCTTCAGGCATACCAACTGGATTTAAAACAGTTTCAATCGTGGTTACCCGAAGATATCCCCTGGGAAAGCTTATCTTCCACCCATATTGAAACTTTTTTAGAGCACTTACAAAGCTTGGGCCTTAAAAACACTTCGCTGGCACGAAAAATCAGCACTTTGAATGGATTTTTTAAATTCTGTTTCTTAGAAAACCACCTCGGCACGTATGTCACTGAGAAGATAAAAAGCCCCAAACTACCCAAATACTTACCACGTGTTTTTAGCTTTACTCAATTAGAAGAATTACTCCAAGCCTGTGCTTCAGGTTTAAACTACACCGGTGTCCAAAAAGACCTATTCACTTTTCGTGATCGGACATTGCTCACCCTGCTTTACGCCACCGGCACTCGAATCTCAGAACTTTTAAATTTGCAAGTGGAACATCTGGATTTTTCCAACTCTAGTTTGCGTGTTCAAGGCAAGGGAAATAAGCAACGCATCGTTCCTTTTGCTCCCCAAGCTGGATCACTTCTATTTGAGTACTTACAAGACTACCGACCCCAGCTTAAACCCCAATCCGATCATGTTTTTTTGAACCAACAAGGAAAACCCCTGAGTCGACAGTCCGTATGGAAATGCTTAAAAAAATTAGCCCAGCAAGCAGGCTTACCCCCCCTCTCCCCCCACGTCTTGAGGCATTCTTTTGCAACTCATTTAATGGAATCAGGAATGAACTTAAGAGTCCTTCAGATTCTTTTAGGGCACCAAGATTTATCAACGACTCAGATCTATACCCATCTCCATCCGGAACACCTAAAGACAGCTCACCGAAGGTTTCATCCTCGAGGATAGTATGCTAAAAGGTCTTTATGATCTCTTTTGCACAAAGAATGCAAAGCCTTTCCATTGAATTTCTGCCTTTTATCGCAGCGGTCGTCTTTCATGAATACGCGCATGCCTGGATGGCTCGACGCTTTGGTGACCCTACTGCGGAACAACAAGGCAGACTATCCCTCAATCCCCTGGTCCACTTAGACCCGGTAGGCACGATCCTCTTCCCTCTCATGCACTTTTTTACAGGGATCAATCTATTTTTTGGATGGGCGAAACCCGTACCTATCCAACCGCGTAAATTTAAACACTACCGAAGGGGCATTTTTTGGGTATCTCTTGCAGGAGTGGGTATGAACGTCATCCTTGCTATTTTATCTGCTGGGATTTCTTGCGCACTTCGCATCTTTTTGTCTAGAAATTTTTATTTTTATGAGCCTCTTGTTGCGATGGCGGATATTTCTGTAGGTTTAAATTACTCTTTAGCTATTTTTAATCTGATTCCCCTTCCACCTTTAGATGGAAGTAAAGTGCTTCAAGCATTTTTGTCACATGAAGCTTGTCTCAAGTATGAAGCTATTGCCCCTTACAGCTTCTTTATTCTCATGGGATTGCTATTCAGCGGAATTCTCTCACTTCTAAGCTATCCTATCTATTTTTTAACTGAAAATACTTTTCATTTTATCAGTTTGCTGTTTCAATAGGAATTTTGATGAAAAAAATCATGCTCTCTGCCATGCAACCTTCTAATGAACTTACCTTAGGCAATTATTTAGGAGCCTTAAAACATTGGGTTCATTTTCAAGAGCAACACGATTGCTTGTTTTTTGTGGTAGATCTTCACGCACTGACCATTCCGAAGCCACCTGAAGTATTCAAAAAACAAGTATACTCAGCAGTCGCCTGGTACTTAGCAGCTGGAATTGACCCAGAAAAATCTACTCTATTTATTCAATCTCATGTTTCAGAACATACAGAACTTGCCTGGGTTTTTCATTGTTTTTTGTCTATGGGAGAACTCTCCCGCATGACCCAGTTTAAAGAAAAAAGCGAGAAAGAAAAAACTGCTTCTGTAGGGCTTTTTACCTACCCAGCACTGATGGCAGCGGATATTTTACTTTATCAGACTCAGCTTGTACCTGTAGGAGAAGATCAAAGACAACATATTGAACTTACAAGAGATATTGCCAATCGCATGAATCATCTCAGTCAACAACCCCTTTTTACACTTCCCGAACCTTGGCATCCTGCTATAGGCGCTCGCATCATGAGTCTTCAAAATCCCGAAATGAAAATGTCCAAATCAGATCCCGATCCCTATGGAAGTATTTTTTTACTCGATGAGGAGGAAATGATTCTAAAAAAAGTGAAAAAAGCAAAAACGGATTCCCAATCAGAAATCACGCCCCCTCCGCATACTCCTGGTATTGCCAATTTGATTGCTATGCATGCAGCTTGTGCGGAAAAAACTCCAGAAGCTATCCTCTCTGAGTACTTAGGAAAACCCTACGGTTACTTTAAAATCCAGACAGCACAGCGCATCGCAGCAAAACTCAAACCCATCCAAGAAAAAATGCATCGACTTTTAGAAAATCGAGATTATCTGGACACATTACTCAAACAAGGCGCCCAAAAAGCTCAAAAACGCGCAAAGATGACACTTCATGAAGTCTTTGATCGCTTAGGCATTTTGAGGAAAACCTGATGGGACAACGTGTTCCGATTACTGTTCGACTCGAAACTTTTGAAGGCCCCTTAGACCTTTTATTGTATTTTATTCAAAGCCATGCTCTGGATATCTCTCAGGTATCCATTTATAAAATCACTTCTCAGTACTTAACTTATATTAAATTCATGCAAGAATTGAACTTTGATATTGCAAGTGAATTCTTAGTCATGGCAGCGACTCTTTTGCATTGGAAAAGCAAGGCCCTCTTGCCAAGCACCGTTTCTCAGGAGGAAGTGAGTTTAGAAACCACTCTCACCCCTGAAGAACTCATCCGGCAACTTTTAGAACATCAGCGCTTCTTAAAACAAGCAGAGATACTGAGTCAATTACCCCACCTAGGAGCGGAGACTTTTACGCGATCCAATCGCAAACCTCCCATAGAACGCATTTGGCGAGAAATGAATCTCTCAGACTTAACCTTGACCTACCAGGAGATTTTGATTCGTGCTCGAAAAAGAACCCAAGTGCTTCAGAAAGAAACGGTGTCTGTAGGAGATAAGATCCTAGAACTTTCATCTAAATTACCTTTAAATCAACTTATAGAATTTACATCCTTGATTTCCGACAATTCCCGTTCAGAAATCGTCGCTTCTTTTTTGGCTATTTTAGAATTGGGACGATTGAAAAAAATGAAGATTTTTCAAGAAGAAGCTTATGCCTCCATTTACGTGCAACTACTTGCCATGATTGAATCTTTTGAAAAGAATCTCTCTGATTTTGATCTCACCTCATCCTCTCAGGAGCCTGTCCCTTCGTGAGAAAAAGAATTGACAAAAATTGTCAGAGACTACAGAATACGGGAACGAGGATTTGAACATGGATTTAGAACCCTCTTCTGTGGAAGCAGACCAACCAGAAAAGCCAGTAGAAAGTTCGATCTTTTTAGAACCTCATCAGATAGCGGCTTCCCTAGAAGCGCTTTTATTTATTGCAGATAAGCCTCTTTCTTTGGAAAAACTGAGGACTGTTTTTGGATTTTCTGAAGAAGAAAAGCTTTTAGAAGAAAGCATCGATCAGTTACAGCAACGTTACTTGCAGAGCCGGCATGGCATTGAGCTCCTTGAGATAGCAGGCGGGTATCAGTTTCGTACCAAAACTGAGTATGCTTTTTTAGCGAAAAAACTCGTGAAGGTACAGACACAGCGACTTTCCAGTGGAGCTATGGAGTGTCTTGCCATTATTGCTTATCAACAGCCTACGATGAAGGAGCAGATTGATCAAATCAGAGGAGTTGACTCCTCTCATTTTATTCGTAATTTGCTTGAAAAGAAACTCATCCAGATTACCGGTCGATCCGAACTACCGGGGCGTCCGATGCTTTATGCGACAACACCTGAGTTTTTACAATTATTTGGACTCAAAGACCTCAGCTCGCTTCCTGCCTTACGAGAAATTGAGCAAATGATCCCCGAATCTGAATCAGATCGTCCCGAAGAAGAAAAGGATCCACGCGTACGTGAAATGAGGAAACTAGTAGCCCAGATGAAATCGAACACACAGGATCAATTAAAATACGATCCGAAAGAAGATGAAAAAATCCTTCAGCAAATGCGGGAGCGCATTCAAGCAATTCCTACCTCCTGCCCAACTTTAGATGCGATGGAAATGGCTCAAGAGCAGGAGGCAGTGCTTTAATCAAAATGGCTCAAGAACGCGTACAAAAAATTTTATCTCAAGCAGGCATTACTTCTCGTAGACAAGCAGAGCAGCTCATTCTTCAAGGAGCGATCACCGTCAACGGCAACGTCATTGCATTAGGAGCTCACGCAGAATGGGGCAAGGACGCCATCAAGATCAACGGGAAGTTATTGCAATACGATGAAGAACGCCTCTACCTTTTGTTTTACAAGCCTAAAAATGTGCTTTCTGTTTTCACCGATCCTTATCAGCGCTTGACCTTAAAAGATTATCTTCGACCCCTCAAAAAGCATCTTTACCCGATCGGACGTTTAGACTTCACCAGTGAGGGGCTTTTATTTTTAACGAACGACGGAGATTTTGGAGAAAAATTACAAAAAAAAGAAGATCTTTTGAAGCGCTACACGGTGAAAATCAAGGGCCATCCTGACGAAGAGAAGCTTGCTCGACTCTACCGTCCTTCCAGTTACGATGACCTCAAAATGAAAAAACTTCGACCTCACAGCGTCGAAATTTTAGAAGAACTTGCCAGTAAATCTTTAATAGAAGTAACGCTCTTAGGTCCCCAAGCCTTTGATCTACGTCTTTATTTTCAAAACCGTGGTTTTTTAGTAGAGAAAATCACGCGAACGGCTATTGGTCCTTTTACCCTAAAAGACCTCCAGCCTGGTTCCTACCGATCGATTAAACGCTCTCAAGCAATGGCTCTGATTCGACCTTCTCAGGAAATCCTGAAAAAAGAGGCCCCTGCTCACGAGAAGACCTAAAGGCAAAAGAACTTCATTTTAGACATAAACTAAGTAGTTTTATCTCTCCAAAGGCTGCAAGAGACATCAGGGATCCAGTCTCGCAATAAAAACGAAAACAAAGAGTAT
>DAISZI010000123.1:0-5432 GCA_036824885.1 Oligoflexia bacterium | reverse complement strand
ACTCAGCATTTTATTTAATCCTTTTAAAATCAAATAGTTACAAAAAAACTTGAAATTCGAGTATGATCATCTCAGCATGTGCTCCTGGCACGTCTTAAGTACTATAAAAATCTGAACTGGGTGGCAGGAAGTACTCAAAGCTGAATTAAGAGAGTTTGATTCATAGACTTTTTATGCATTAGCTGTTGATTTTCGAGATTATAGCTCCGGTGAGCGAAAAAGTCGCTATTGTCAAAAATATTATTATTGAAATAGTTAAGGGTAAGCGGGTCCTAGATTTTCAGATTTTTTAATGGAGTTTTAAGTTTTTCCCTGAAATTTATGCAACATATTGAAGTTTAGGAAAGAGTCACGCAAGCAGTGAAATGAGAGAGCCTCAGTTTCACCTAAAAACTTGAAACTCGTCTTTCAGTGGTTCCATGGTATTTTTTCTGCGATTACTCAAAAGAATTTAAAAAAGGCTTACGGATAAAGTAGAAATTCTTTGCGGGTTTCTTCCCAAGCAATTTCGTCTTTTATTTGTTTTTTCTCAAAATCTTCGATGGAAGCATGAGGCTCATCTACCCAGTTTCTGAGAAAAGTGCTTCCGGTGATGAGGTCAATGGCTAATCGATCCGTTTCATACTCATAATGAAAGTCTCTCCAAAGAGGGTAGTCTGGATAAGTCATACGAATGGATTTCAAGTAAAGAGCGATCAGTCGGTAGGGTTTAAAGAGGAGGTGCTGGTAACTTAGATCGTCTACGTGCATTTGAAATCCAGAACAAACGAAGCCTGTATGTTTTTGAAAAGTCGGTAAGAAGTAGCAAGGACGTAATTTGCAGCCTCGTATCCAAGAAGGAGCAAGCCTTTGCATAGTTTTTAAGAGCAAAAGAGTGTCTAAGTTGGGCGCTCCTACCATTTCTAAGGGTCTTGTGGTTCCGCGGCCTTCGCTTAAGGTGGTTCCCTCAAGCATGACCGTTCCTGGATAGCAGCGTGTCGCGCTTAATGTTGCAATATTAGGACTAGGGTTGATCCAGGGGAGGGTGCCAAGCGGCCAGCCCCATCCTGGGGAGCCGGTGGTGTATTCTTGCATGGGGATGACTTTGAGGTCTACGTCAAGGTGGTGGTTTTTTTGAAACCATCGAGCTGCTTCCCCTAAGGTTAGTCCATGCCGCATAGGAAATCGAGAGCATCCGACAAAGCTTGTATACTCTGGTTCAAGCAGGGATCCTTCTACCGGTCTTCCTGCTGGATTGGGACGATCTAAGATCCAAACGGTTTTTTGAGAGGAGCAATCTTCTAAGAGATAAAGAAGTGTCGTTAAAAAAGTATAAACGCGTGTTCCTACGTCTTGAAGGTCTATAAGCAAAACATCAAAGGTTTCAAGCATAGAAGGAGTAAGGCGTCTGACTTTTCCGTAAAGGCTGAAGACGGCAATGCCATGTACCGGATCTATATAATCTTCCGACTCTACCATATTGTCTTGCTTGTCTCCTCGCATGCCATGCTGAGGTCCAAAAGCTGAAACGATACGAAGCTGGGAGTGCATCAGGGCGTCTAAGCTATGGAAAAACTTTTCTGTTTGAGAAGAAACTTGGGAAGCAGGATGTGCTAAAAGTGCCAGTTTTTTTCCTGTGAGTTCCGATTGTAATGACTGATCTTGAAGTAAGACGTCAATTCCCAGAAGCATCGCATTCTCCCATGAGAAGTTCTAGCGTAGAAAAATCCGTTTTTATACGAAAATTTCTCGAATCATGAAAATCTGGTTCTGATTTCGGGTGGGAAAGAGCCCAGTAGCTCTTTGAGTCATGTGTCTGTAAAACTGCGGTTAATCCCATGAGCAAGATTGGTTCATCGAAAAAAGAACCCTCGAGTGTGGCACAAGCCTGGTATTTTGTACTTGTGCGTGATGTCTCGTAGTGAAAATTCAAGGAAGGTTGATGGGGGGATTTTTTACGGTAGTCAAAAAAGTGATAAAAATTCCAATCTCCTGAAGGAGAAAGATTGAGCTCCCAGTAGGCTGAGCCTTTCGGGGGGGCGAAGAAAGCTTCAAAGCATGTGTGTTGCCATAGAAAATCTAAGCGCTTGGGCTCTTGCGAGGTCGCAGGAAGCTTGAGTTCTTGGTAGTCTCCTGAAATCTCATATTTGAAAACGAGATTTTGAGAAAATATTGCAATTTCTCCATGAAATTCATAGGGTCTTAAAAGTTGATCAAAAGGATGAAGTTTTACCCGTAGCATAGTCCTTAGAGATCGTTTGAAAAATCAAAAATGATTTCATCTTGGGCAATGTATCCTAAGACTTTTCTGATTTCTCGTTGCTGGGTAAAAGGGTTGCTTTTGAAGTCTTGAATTTCAGATTCAAGTTGTATAATTTCTGCTTGTATTTGATTCAAATTTTTTTTTTGAGTTTGAAGCAAGCGTTGTAGCTCAATGGCCTGTAAAACACCAGGAGTCCCAAAAAAATGAGAAAAAAAACCACTTAAAAAAAATGCCCAAAGTAAAAAAAAGAATGTCCATTTTTTATCTAAGGGGAAGTATTTCATAGAGGGGGTCTTTTCAAACTAGAAGAAAAACGTGCTTGTTCGCCGAGTTTTTTTTCTAGTCTTAAAAGCTGGTTGTATTTCGCGACACGCTCGGTTCTGCAGGCTGATCCAGTTTTTATTTGGCCCGATTCTGAGGCAAGTGCTAAATCTGCAATGAACGTGTCTTCTGTTTCTCCGCTTCTGTGAGAAATGATGAATTGATACTGAGATTTTTTGGCAAGTTTAATGGTTTTGAGTGTTTCTGAGACAGTGCCTATTTGATTAGGTTTGATTAAAATCGCATTGGCAGCTTTTAACTCAATTCCTTTTTGAAGGTATTGGGTGTTCGTTACAAAAAGGTCATCTCCGACAAGTTGGTATCTTCCGAGTGTGGTCGTGAGTGCCTGCCAGCCTTCCCAGTCTTTTTCAGCTAAACCGTCTTCAATAGAATAAAGGGGAAATTGTTGAGTCCAGGATCGGTATATCTCGATGAGGTCCTGTGTACCGAGGCTATCTCCTTCAAAGGCATATCCTGAGTCCGTGCAAAATTCGGTTGCTGCCGCATCGATAGCTAAGACGATGTCTTCGTCCGGACGGTAGCCCGCTTTTTCTATTGCTTGTAAAATGAAATGGAAAGCCTGTGTGTGGGGTTTTTTTCCTGTAAGCACAGGGGCAAAGCCTCCTTCGTCACCTACGGCAGTGGAGAGGCCTTTGTTTAAAAGAATTTGCTTTAAATGGTGAAATACTTCCACGCACGCACGCAGTCCCTCAGAAAAAGTCTCAAATTTTAAAGGAGCGATCATGAACTCTTGGATCTGAAGTCCGTTATCCGCGTGCTTGCCGCCATTGAAGATGTTCATGAGAGGCAGAGGAAGGAGACGGCCTTCGGTGCCCAATGATTGGCTGAGGTACCGATCTAAGCTGAGGTGATGAGCACTCGCATGCGCACGGGCATAAGCCATGCTCGCTCCCAAAAGCGCATTACCCCCTAAGGGAGTATCCGACAGCATTTTTAAAGTTTTGTCCCAATGGTTGAGATCTTCAAAGCTTTTACCTACGGTCTGAGGAGCAATGAGGGTCTCAACTTGGTCAATGGCCTTACGTACCCCCTTGCCTAAATAACGGTGGTTTTCGTCTCTGAGTTCTAAAATTTCCGCAGATCCCCGAGAAGCACCGGAAGGGACTAAGGCGTGAGCTGTGTGAGAGCGACCTTCTGAATCCTCGAGGGTGAGGGAAACCTCGATGGTAGGAAACCCTCTTGAATCTAAAACTTCCATGGCTGCTATTTTTTGTACTTGGTTTTTCATGCTTAAATGAAGACGGTCTCATGAGGTGCGAAGTCCGTCAAATTTTCTTTTTTTAAAAAGTGTCGTTAGTGGAATCTTCCACGGTTTCTTCCGAGATAATGATCGTTTCTTTGAGTGAAACAGGTTTATTCGGAACTGTGCGTGTTATTCCCGGGATTTCTGTACACCCCTTTTTTTTGACGAGGGTTAAGGTTTGTGCAAAACTGGGGTGGTGTCGCTCTGTGAGTTTTTCCCTTAAGAAGTCCTCGCTTGGTTGAGCGATGAGAACACTATGCTGTAAGCTTTTTTTTCGGTCCACTTTTTCTTTTTGAAAAAAAATAAGAACCTCAGAAGGTTCATTCATGAGGCATTTTCCAAAAAAAGCTCGAGATTCCAAAAGGATTTGCTTCGTTTTGGGGTCTAAAATTTTTCCAGGGCTAATAAAAGAAGAAATTTTCTGAATGCAGGGGCGAATAGCGTAGATGCCGGTCTGATCCTCACAGGTATCGCAAGGTTTTGCCAAAAATAAAAAATAAGGCTCGTAACGAGGGTTTCGAATGGATCCTAGGTATTTTATGTCGAAAAGATTTACTTTTAGTTTCAGAGGATGAGGGACTGTTTTGTTGCTGAAGAAGACCGTGTTTTGTTCGATATGATCAAAAATCCAGAGCTTAGGGTTCAGCTTCATGAATTTTGTTTCAGTAGGGGAGACTGCTTGAGGTAAGGAAACGGAAGAGAGATCTGCAAAGCCTGTAAGACGATAAAAAAGAAAAAAGCAAGGAAGAAAACGTTTCATAATAAAATGACCCACATCCCCGGATATGGTATAAGAGTTTCACTGAAGAGGAAAGGGTTATCTTGTTGCAGGAGCAAAAAGGAGGAAAGATGTCAGATGTTTATGTTTCTTTGGAGTTTACCCCTAATCCAAATACATTGAAGTATTCTGTCAATAGGGTGCTATGGGAAAAGGGAAGTTTGTGGTTTAAAGATGAGCATGAAGCCTTAGGAAAGTCGCCCTTAGCGACGAAGCTTTTCGAAGTTTTTGGGGTAGCTCAGGTGATGTTGGGTCGAGATTTTGTTACGATCACCAAATCTCAAGAAGGGGATTGGGATCTTGTGCACCGTGGGGTCTCTGCGGCTATTCAGCATTATCTTGAGAGTGATTTGCCGATTGTGAGTGAAGGCATTGTTTCTGCTTGGGTTCCAGGTGCTACTGATGAAATAGAGCAAAAAATTCGAGAAGTGCTTGATCAAGAAATTCGTCCTGCAGTTGCCATGGATGGGGGAGATATTTATTTTGAACGATTTGAGGACGGCATTGTTTATGTGGCGTTGCAAGGCGCTTGCAGTGGATGCCCTAGTTCCAGTGCTACTTTGAAAATGGGTGTGGAGTCTCGACTTCGAGCTGCGGTTCCAGAAGTCCTAGAAGTGGTTTCTATTTAAAAGATTGATGCTTTGAGGGTTATCAGTGCATGGCCACTACGTTGACGCAGAGGAACCAGGAATTTGTACCTAAGTCATGGGAGCTGGTGCCTTGTCCGCTTTGTGGTGAAGAAAAAAGCCGCCTTCTGGAAAGGTTTGGTTATCAGCACCGCTATTCTTACCGTAGGTGTTTGAAATGTTGCCTTGCGTTTCAGAGTC
>DAISZI010000369.1:0-1335 GCA_036824885.1 Oligoflexia bacterium | reverse complement strand
CCGATGTTTCATACATCGCAAAAATGGAGAATATTACAACCTTAGATCTCAGCTTTAATCAAATCGGAGAGACTGGCGTAGCTGCTATTTCTGGAACGAAAGAGCTCACAAAGTTAAATCTTTCCCATCATCAAATTGGGAATGCTGGTGCAAAGCACCTTTCTCAGATGCAGCGGATTCCGAGATACCATACTACTGAGACCCCTGATGGCATTACCGACTTGAATCTGAACTCGAATCGAATCAAAGACACGGGTACAGACAGTATGGATTACGACGTATTGCGTTATTTTTCTTTCATGCAACCAATTACAGAATTAAATCTCTCAAACCATCAAATCGAAGTTGACGGAGCTTGCCAGCCTTCGAATCTCCGGGACTTAACTACTTAAAACTCGGGTGCAATGACGTCAGAACTGACGGGGCCATTAAATCTCAAGAACAACCATATCGGAGATGAGAGAGTTCGTTACCTTGTCTCTTTGCGGCAGAAACCGTATCGAAGCCCCCGACACCGCTCACCTTGCTCAGATGTGGGCTTGCCTCCTAGATCTCAGCGACCATTCCATCAGAGATGAAGAAACTGCTTCTATTTCAAATAGGCAAGGACTTACCACTTAAACCTCAAAATTGCATGGGAGAGACGCCTCAGCACCTTGCGCAAGCAAGGATCTGCTTGTAGACACGCAACGATGAGCATTCTTCATCCTATGCAGGTAATTTATTCAATCAAAATAACTGTAAAAAAAAACACCCTTCAAAAAAAGTTATTTTGAACGTTCGTCAGGAATGCTAGGTTCAAAAAAAATCTCAGGACTTCAATGGATCACCTAAATCCAAGAACCCGAACATTTGCATTTAAATAAATTCCATGGTAGGAGTCTCTCAAACCATGACAACCTCTCAAACACCCATCATGAAGCAATACTCTTCCCTGAAAAAGGAAGTCCCGGACGCACTTTTATTTTTTAGACTGGGGGACTTTTACGAACTTCTTGGAAACGATGCCATCGTAGCTTCCCAGCTCTTGCAAATCACGCTCACCTCAAGGGACAAAAAAAAAGCTGACCCCATTCCCATGGCAGGTGTGCCACATCATAGTGCCTCAGGTTACATTCAAAAACTCCTAAAAGCGGGCAAAAAAGTCGCCATTGCTGAACAAATGGAGCCGGAAGTCGGGAAGAACAAAGAAAAAATTGTCGAGCGAAAAATCGTACGCATCCTCACTCCAGCGATTCAATTTGAGTCAGAAGGCTTTGAGCTTCATTACCTTGCCACTGCAGTACCTACTAAAAAATCCCTGTGGATCTTAGCCTGCTTAGATGCCTCGACAGG
>DAISZI010000368.1:0-1336 GCA_036824885.1 Oligoflexia bacterium | reverse complement strand
CGCATTCATACGCAGCGCAAGGCCAGACTGAAGCCAGCGTTTCATCATCGATCTCGCTTGAAAAGGGCTGACCAAAATTTCCGCCACCTCTTGCACACGAAAAAAACTTCTCCCGCGCTCATGAAGCTTCGAAATAACCTGAGAACTCAAAGGACCTAGTTTACCTTTTTTTTGATGCAGTAACGAGCTCATGAATCAGCATTGTGCATCAAAAAAATACGTATAGCAAGGACTGATCAGATCTCAGTCTTGAAATCGCAAAGCTACACACTTTTTGACCTAGACAAACCCTTTTTGAAATCTTTTTAATTTATTTAAAACTTTTTGAGAACCTAGAACATCTCTGCACAGTAGGTCTTAGAGAGAGATCAAGACTGCGGTGACCTTTGCAATCAGTCGCAAGAGACCCTAACATTACCTAAAAGCAGTGAGCGATGCATGAAACGCTCGTTTAAGGACTGGTTCCATGAACACTCTATGACTTTTATTGGAAAAGTCACATGAGGTAAAGAGCGGGGTACCTTAAGGCATAGGTAGGAAAATACTCGGGGAATGCCTTTTGCTTACAAATTTTCAAGACGATGAGCAGTTACGCGAGAGATTTCTTCAGAGAGTGCTCTCTGAATCAAGCCCCAAGACATTCGATAAAATGAAAGTGAGAGTAAAAAACGACCCTTTGCAAGAGTACAAGAGGAATGTAAGTGAAAAAAAATTTAAAATCTGCTACAAGATGAGTGTAGGGAAAAGTAGCTTTACAAAAAGGGGTTTTTATGATAGAGTCGACGATATTATTCTTCGTTTGTCTTTCTCTTCCTATGGCTTAGGCAGCGCATCAAGAAGCAAAAGAACTGAAATTAGAGAACCAACAGGCAGGAATCTCTGATATTTCTTCTTTGGATAAGAATAGTCATGAAAAAATTTTCACCTTTTTATCCGCGTCAGAGATTGCGAAATTTATGCTCACAAAAAAAAGCAGAGATGAGATTTCCGAAGTCGCACTTCGGATCTGTTCAAGTCGACCGTTTTTTGTTACTAATCGAGAGATTGGAGATGATTTTTTTTCCAGCCCGGAAAAAGGTTATTGCAGAGAGATGCGCCTACTAGATCTTTCTGGTTCAAGCTTTAGTCCCACTATGATCAAGAAGCTTCCTGCACTACTTGTCGGATTATCCCTCGACGACGTTACCAATCCAACAAGCGATCCTAGCTTCGTAAAAGAGCTTTTAAGTGTTCTTTCAAAGTTCAAAAATCTGAAAAAACTAAGCCTTGCTAATCATAAAGCTCGAGTTTCAAGTTTTTTATAAATTTAATTAATTTATTTTGTGTGCCCGGCATA
>DAISZI010000122.1:0-5476 GCA_036824885.1 Oligoflexia bacterium | reverse complement strand
GTGAACGGCTCAGAAGATCCCTGCGACGCCTATAAAGCCGCGAGATCTGCACGAAAAGATTTTTCCTCTTTTTCAATGGTACACTGTAAAAACAAGAGACCGAACCCGTCTGATTTTTTTCAAAAAAGCTACCAGGGAACACAACGAAGATACTTACACAAATCCAGGGAGGATTTTTTTTCAATCAAACAAGATGTTTTTCGACGAGGGCTACCAATTCTTGAAGGGAAACAAGACCGACACTTTGATCAACCACCTCTGCGTTCTTAAACAGTAAAAGCGTGGGTAGTCCTCGAATCCCAAACCGAGCAGGAGTCACTTCATTGGCATCCGCATCTATTTTACAAAAATGAACCCTTCCTTCGTATTTCTCAACGAGCGATGGGAGAATTTTTGCTAATTGCAAACAAGGTAAACACCAGCTCGCCCAAAAATCGACAAGAGTCAACTTTTCAGATTTTAAAACTTCTGATTCAAAATCGGCATCTGTGATTGCTTTCATCAGCTTCTCCTTGAGCGATGCACTCTATCTGAGCAAGCAGGCTATTGTCCAGACAAAAGTCAGTGCTCTTGTTTGGCTGCTAAAAATCGAAAGACTTTAAAGCCTGCGGTACCTGCTGTGTACATGATTTTACGAAGAACCTGGTACTCAATTTTTTGATCAGCCTGAAGGGCTAAGACCCCCTCAAACGGCATGGGTTTGCCATCTTTGCGAACTTTGGATTTACTCAAAAGAAGTTCTGTGGTTTGACGTGCCTTCATGAGGGCATCATAAAGAGGGATAATGCGCCTTCCTTGATCATCTAAATCAGTAGTTTTAAAGTCATAGTGAAATTCAGAACCAGCTAAAGAGGGACTTTGGATGAAATCGAGCACACGCTCATTTTCTACGGTAAGAGCTTCTGGGGTAACAATGACTTGGGTGCTATCCGTTGGAATATCGGTAGAAGTAGAGAAAGGTAATTGCACTCCTTGAGGTGAGGTGAACCGATGCTGACTGACATTGTAACTTTTAAGCAAAAAAACCACGATGATCACAAAAGCGTCCATCATGCTGGTCAGCTGAAGCTCAAAGCCTTGCCCTATTTTACGTCGTACACGACGTGATCGAATCCCTCTTTGAGAAGCCATTAAGGTTCCTCCAGTAAATTTCCAAAAACTGCGACAGGAAAAAGCTCTTTTAAGCTTTCATCATTTCCCGTAACTGTATTTTTTGCGTAAAGGGGAGGATCAGAAGATTCAATTAATCGAGTAGCATCCATCACTCCAATGAGATGATCGTAGGGAAACCGAGCATGGGGGATAAAAACAAGTGTTTTTTCGAAGGGGAAATTTTTTTTAATTTCCATGAGTTTTTCATGCAATGTTTTTAAGTCAAGTTTTCCTTCTTGAGTGTTTGGGATGACCTGAGACTCTATTTTTTGAAAGGGGCTCCAAAGCTTCAATTGAGTTTCTTCGATACTCAACGTGAGCTGAAGAGGTTTTTCTTGAATCTTAGTTTGAATGTCTTCTGGAGAAGCTTGAGGAAAAAGGGTCTCTAAGCTCACAATAGAAAGAAAGGACGAGGTGAAAAGTAAAAATCCAATGATGGTCACCATCGTATCTAAAATAGGGACCAAATTGACTTCAAAGGACCCCGTATGCGAATTTTTCCGAGATGGGCGCTTGAGCATCTTACTCTTTTTGTGAAGAATGCTGGTATTTACGTGCCGAAAGCAAATCAAGTAGCTTGACACCAAATTCGTCAATATCCTCTAAAATATGTGTGGCCTTGCTACTTAAAATACAGTGAGCAATCATGGTAAAAATCGCCACAATCAGTCCAAAAGCCGTTGCATTCATCGCTTCACTGATTCCCTTACCCAAGATAGCCTGCCTTTGCGCAGGATCCGCAAGAGCTATCGCCGCAAAAGAACGAATCAATCCGGTGATCGTCCCTAGCAATCCAAACAAGGTGGCTATATTTGCGATCAAAGCTAAGTAAGGCAATCTGCATTGCAATTTTGGAATGACCTCAAGACTTGCTGCGTCAATAGCATTTTGAATTTGTTCTTGATCTCTTGAGGCCCTTTGTAATCCAGATCGAATCACTCGGGCAAGCGCTGCACTTCCTGCGCCGTTACAAAGACGAATAGCTCCATCCAAATCGTTTGCCAGTACGTATTTTTGAACTTCAAACATAAAAGAATTGCCATCGACATAGTACTGAAAAAAAAGACGAATGATCCTTTCAAACGCCATAGAAAGGGAAATGACAAAAGAAAAGGCAATAGCAAGAATGGCCGGATCACCACTTTGTAAAGACGCCAAAAAACCACTCATAAAGCTCGCTGATTCCATGATTCTCCCCCTTTTTGAGCCTAACCGTCGCCAGAATACAGGATTTACAAGAGACGTCAATCAATGAAATAGCATTTTTTAAACTTGACGCAAAGAGAGTTCTTCGTTAGCAAGAAGAACTTCATGAAACCTATAAAAACACCCCCTACCCTGTATTTGATTGATGTGAGTTCTTTTATTTTTAGAGCTTTTTTCGCGATCCGTGCTCTGCATAATCGCAGAGGCGAGCCAACTCATGCAGTTTACGGGGTCATGACGATGCTTGCTCGATTGATTCAAGAAAAAAAACCTGAATACTTAGCTGTGATTTACGATTCTCCTGAGCCTTCTTTTCGAAAGGATTTATACCCTCAGTACAAATCCCAACGCAGTGCTCCTGCTGAAGACCTGATTTCTCAATTTCCGAAGATTAAATCACTCATTAAAAGTTTTCAGATACCCACTTACGAAGAACCTAAAAAAGAAGCAGATGATTTAATCGCCACACTGACTCAGAATTGGTCTTCTTTGAGCAATGAGCATCAAGTTGTGATTGTTTCAAGTGACAAAGATCTCATGCAACTCGTGACCAATCGCGTTATCGTTTTAGACACGATGCATGATAAGAGCTACGGCCCTTCTGCGGTCCAGGCGAAATTCGGAGTCCTACCCTCTCAGATGCGTGATTACCTGGCTTTAGTAGGAGATGCTTCTGATTCTATCCCAGGAGTCCCTGGGGTAGGACCTAAAACAGCTTCTGCATGGTTAAAAGAAAACGGCACGCTAGAAACTATTTTAGATCTTGCAGAAAAAGGAAAGATAACAGGAACGAAAGGATCACTGCTTCAAGAACATGCTGAAAAAGCACGACTTTCAGCAAAGCTCGTTACATTAGTGAACGTACCTCTTGTTTTTTCTGAGCAATCTTTGCGCTACCAATTCCACCTTACTTCCGAAAGTGTTGAAATTTTACAAGATTTAGGATTGAAATCCCTACTTTCGCAATGGAAATCTTATATCCCTGAAGGTTCTTTAGGCACTTCACAAAAAAGCTTTCAGGGCAAAACGATTGCTGATAGTCAAGCCTTGGAAACTCTTTTGACTCGGATACACAAGCGCGGTCTTTTCAGTTTGGATCTAGAAACAACGAGTTTAAACCCTAGGCAAGCTCAGTTAGTGGGTATTGCCATCGGTATCGATACAGAAGCCTGGTACATTCCTTTAGGGCATGCAGAAGGAGTCCAATTAGCTGAAGCTCTGCCTCAATTACGCCCCATCTTAGAAGACCCTAAGGTAGGAAAAATCGGTCAAAATATCAAATATGATGCAAGCGTCTTAGAACAGCAGGGTATAGCTTTACAAGGAGTCATTTTTGACACGATGATTGCTGCTTATTTGTTGAATCCAGGTGAGCGCTGCAATTTAAAAGCCTTAGCAGAAAAATACTTTGACTATGAAATGCTCACCTATGAGCAAGTTTGCGGTAAGGGAAAAAAAGCAATTTCTTTTGATCAGGTGAGTATACCTCTTGCTACGCGTTATTCCGCAGAAGATGCCTGGATGACCTGGAAACTTTGGGAAGTCTTAAAACCTCAGCTTGAAACGCAGAATCTCATGCCTCTTTTTTTGCAAGTCGAGCTTCCTTTAATACCGATTTTAGTCCATATGGAGCTTCAAGGAGTCTGCATCCATGAAGCCTGGCTACAAAAGCTTTCCTCTCAGTGGAAAGAAGAAATGCAGTCCATAGAAGCCAAGATTCAAACTTTTGTTCCTCCAAAAAAAAGACCTCTCAATCTCAACTCTTCTCAGCAATTAGCAAGTTTTTTATTTGAGGATCTCCAATTACCGGTACAATCTAAAACAAAGACTGGATTCTCCACAGACGTTTCGGTACTTGAGGCATTAGCACCTTTGCATGAAGTCGTGGAATTTTTATTGCAGTACCGAGAACTTTCTAAATTAATAGGAACTTACGTCGATCCTTTAGTCGCGTTAAAAGACCCTCAGACAAAAAAGATTCACACAAGTTTTCATCAAGCGGTGGTAAGCACAGGCAGGCTTTCAAGTTCTGATCCCAATTTACAAAATATTCCGATTAAAACAGATCGTGGCATTCAAATTCGAAAAGCATTTATTCCCTCCCCTGGTTGCGTTTTGGTAAGTGCTGATTACAGTCAGGTGGAGCTTCGTATCTTAGCTCATATGAGCCAAGATCCTGCCTTAGTCGCTTCATTCCATCAAGATGAGGATGTGCATCAAAAAACAGCAAGTGAACTTTTTGAAATTAAGCTAGAAGAAGTCGATGAAAAGCAACGAAGAATTGCCAAAGCCATCAATTTTGGTTTGATGTACGGGAAAACAGCTTTTGGATTAGCACAAGAGCTTAAAATTTCTAAAAAACAAGCAAAAGAAATGATCGATCGCTATTTTCAACGTTATTCTGGAGTCAAAACTTATTTTGAGGAAGTCATCAAGAAAGCTCAAGAATGCGGCTATGTTTCTTCTCTTTTAGGTAGAAAAAGATGGCTTCCTGATATTCAATCTCAAAATCAAATCCTACGAAACAATGCTCAGCGCATGGCCATGAATACTCCCATTCAATCCACTGCAGCAGACTTAATCAAGTTAGCGATGATTCAAATTCAATCAAGATTACAGCAAGAAAAATTAAAATCTCAAATGATCTTACAAGTGCATGATGAATTAGTTTTAGATTGTCCTGAACATGAGCTTGCTCAGATTAAGAAGCTTTTAACTGAAGTCATGGAACACGCCATGGAACTTTTAGTGCCACTGAAAGTCCAAGTTTTTTCTGGAATCCATTGGATGGAACTTTAAGCTAAACCTCAAGGAAGACTTTCAAACGATAGTTGGAGAGGTTCACCATGAATCCTTGCCGCCTCATTTCATGAATTGGTACGCATAAAACTGTAAGATACCCATTCTTTCATGCAAAGCAAGGTCTGTCAGAAAGAAGTGATAAGATAAAGCAAACCACGAAGAAAAAACCTCAAGGTGATCAGAAGGAGCTTCCGTAGCACGAATTCCGAAATGCGAGAAATAAAGAAGAGAACGCTTCATATGAACTCCAGACGTCACCAAAATACACGCACCTCTTCTTTGAGCATGAAGGATGGCACTTGAAAATTTGGCATTC
>DAISZI010000121.1:0-5506 GCA_036824885.1 Oligoflexia bacterium | reverse complement strand
AAAGACAATGACCCACCCCCAAAAAAAAAAGCTGCCTCCTTCTCAATCGAAGGAGGCAGCTTTTCAGGTAACACGGGGGAGTTCACAGCAGACCTCAAGAAAGCCTGCAGGACCAACGCTCACCAGCGATTCATCGAGAATTTCTCCGTATCTCTTGCAACCAAAAGAAACATCTCTTTTCTTTGACGCTTCTGCTCCCATTCTTTTTGAAAAAGATCTAAAAAACTCCCCAGCTTCTTCACTTCTTTCTGATAAAAATCCAGAAAATCTGAAAAAGAGGGATGACTCCTGCCTTCATTCAACTGCTCAAAAGCCCCCTTTAGCACTTGAATCAACACATGAGTCAACCTACTATCAGTAAAACCTCTAAGACTCTGAAACTCCTGATAAAAATCGAGAACTTCTTCCGCAGGATCCCTATGACCCACGCCATCCTTCAATTCATCATTTGCACATCTATCGAAGTAATTCATGCTATCTCCTTTCTTCCTTGCTCTCGCAAAAAACATCATAACGCTTCCTAACGTCGGAGCTATAGAATCTACCCATTTTACAAAAACCTCAACTAATAGATTTCAAATTTTTCATTTTTTTAAAAAAAATTCCCATTTTTGAAACAATTGATCAATTTTCGAGAACTCTTTTGTGAAGACTTCTTGAGAGCCTATACAAAAAGCATTTTTTTTAGTATTGGTAACCTATGAATCCGTTAAATCTTTTATCCGTAGACGATAAAGATTACCTCATCCAGGCTGTGGTTACTCAGTACTTCGATTCACAATGGGAAGTAACTTCGGTGTTTTCCTACCAGGAAAGCCTTACTTTATTGAGAAGCAGGCACTTTGATGTCCTTCTTTTAGATACCGATTTAGGTCACAACTCCCCTACTGGCATTGAACTCATACCTCGTTACCTCGAAGAATTTCCCAACTTAGTCATTATTGTAGTGACAAATGGTGATGATATTGCGGACATGAGAACCGCTTTGAAATTAGGAGCAAGCGATTACATCGTAAAATCAGACACGATTTGTGAAGATTTAGACTTAAAAATTCCCGAATGTATCGAACGCGTGAGGCACCAACGCTTAGCTGAGATTTATCAAAAAGAAATGAAATACGAGGAGCCCTTATGCCTTCTAGGCTCCTCGTATCAAATTCAGGCTTTAAGAGAGAGCGTGCGCAAGCAAATCTCTCAAGAAACACCCCTCGTGCTCATCGGAGAACCGGGATCGGGAAAATTTTCCTTAGCCCGCTACTTTTGGCACATGAAAAATGATCCTTATCGTCCATTTATATGCTTCAAAGCTTCAAAAATCCCCAAAATGAATCTAGAAGTGAGTTTATTTGGAGAACAAACCCCACCCAAAACTTCAATGAAAAAAGGAGTTTTTTCAGAAGCTCAATTTGGAGATCTTCTCATCCCTGATTTTAATGTGCTAAACGGAAGTTTTCAAAAAAAAATCATTCAATCCGCTCTTTCAAAAAGTATCAAGCCCAAAGGATCTCCCGTGCACTTTGCCATTCAAAATCGATTGATTCTTAATTGTCAGAAAAACTCCTCTTACACAAAAAAATACAAGAAATTTTTTAAGCATATCTACTTGCCACCACTTCGAGACAGAAAAGAAGATATTCCTAAAATATTAAAGACTTATTTAGATCGCTACAAAAGTAAACAGTATTTTTTATCCTCAAGAGCTTTGGAATTCTTACAATCTCAAAAATGGCCTAAAAATATCGAACAACTCACTCACGTAATAGATGCCATCATTTCCAACTTGGAATCCAATCGAAGAGAGAAAATTGACGTTTCAGATTTCATTCGTATTCAGGAAGAATACGCTTTGAATTTAGGAACACTGGAGCTTACTTTACCAAAAGATAAAGACGTAATACAGCCCAACAGCTATACTGATTTTTTGGCATCATGCCAACGCTCTTTTTTTACTCACGTACTCGACATTTTTGAGGGCAACATACTAAAAACAGCTCAAGCTCTCGGAATCTCTAAGAGCACTTTTTACAGAAAATTGAAAAAACTCAAAATTTTAGAAAAATAATTTTAACGGAGAATCTATGAACTTTCATTTAAAATATGAAATCACCGCGACTACATCTGAAAACAATATCCAACTTACTTTAAAAATTCCAAGATCTTTCGAGCTTCATTACAAAAAACCCCACGACATCCAAGCAACTTTCACCCAAATTCTATTATTTCTAAAACTTATCAAGAACTACCCCCTTGAAATACCTGGACCATGGATACAAGCCATCGACAAAATAGAAAAAGATCTCAAAAACCTCTCCCAAGAAATTTCCTGGATCAAGTCTATTCACGCGGCCTTACAAGCACATACCATCGACCAGAAGCAGCCAGACTAACCGCTTCTCAAGCCTACGCAAGTATTTATTCCGAAAAAGCTGTTTTTTTATCACTTACGTGATATCACGAGAGAAAATTCTGCTTTGCGACTAAAAAGGAATTTTAAATTAAAAAGATTAATTTTGACATGACAATCAATCGATCATTGCAAATTGACACCTATGACCACCTTTGGATCTTCTCTCGTTTTTATCTTCAACCCAGAATATCACTTAATTAATTTATTTTTTGGAATTTTTCTCTTCCTTTGTGTCTATGAAGCCTTAAAAGAAAAAAACAGCCTCAGCTCTTTTGTGCTCATCGGATTTATTCTATGGCTGTGCAATAGTCTTTTATATCCCACTTTTATCAGCGAGATGAATGACGAATTCGTAAAAAAATGGTACGAATTATTTACTCTCCTTGTTCCCGGACTCATGCTCTCAACATGGATTCATTACTTAAAGATTTATCAAGAACCCCCAGTTATCCTGTTTTTATTAGCACTAAAAACTACACTTTTTTTTATCTTGTATCGCAATCACACCATAAGCCATCACGACTCTTTTTACCTCATTTTCAATGACCTAATAAAATCTTCTATTTCTGCAATTGGATTTTTTTATTCTTTGAGAATTTCTCATCTTAAGGAATTACTCATCATTCAAGCAACGATGCTATGCCCTCTTTTAGATGGGCTTGCAAAAAATGCCACAATCATTCAACCAATTCTATCTGTAGTCACCATTCCCTGGATCGCCTGCATCTGCTTTTTTTTGATCATACACACCAAAGTTACCATCCCCAAAACCGCTCTTTTAGCCCCTTGGTTCAGTATACGAGCATTATTAACAGGAGTCCTTTTCCTCGCAACCTGCTCCAGCACGGTTTTACTGCTGACACTGGAGCATCTGAACTCAAACGTAAAATTGAACCCTCTATTGATTGTGGTAGCACTTCTGATCTGCATGATTCTTTGCAGCAATATAGCGTTTCATGCATTAGCATACCTCATCAAACGTTGTACCATCACCAATCATGGAAAAAACAAAAATTATTTTTCAGAAATTCAAACCTTTTTTAATGAGCACAATCAAGCCCTCCATCAAATAGCCATGCTTAAAAAGCAACTATCCGACTCAAATGATGAAAAAGTCGTTCTAAAAAAACATCTTCAACAAGGTAAAAGAGCATTACAAGCAGCTCATGATATCAGCTCTCCTTTAGATGCCATTCAAACGACTTTAAGCGTTCTTCCTTTAGAAGAAAAATCGCATCAAATTCTTTGGAGCGCCTTTAAGAATATCACCCATATCTTAAATCGACTCCACCGTGCACCTTCAGTCTTGCCCATTCATACAGAAATCAAAACCTACCCTTTAGCAGGACTTTTAGAGAAAACCTTCCAAATGAAACAAGTAGAATTTTCTCATTTCCCTATCGATCTTCAATTACAAATCCACCCAAAAGCTCTTTTCAGTTTTACTTCTATGGATCCAGCCTCCCTGCAATCTACTTTATCAAATATCATCAATAACTCAAAAGAATCGATTTTAAGTCAAAAAAAAGAAGGGTTTATTCTTTTAGAACTTCAAGAAGAACAAAACAGACTTCGTATCAGCATTTCTGATAATGGACAAAACCTTCCCCAAAAAATCCTCCAAGCAATGAACGAAGGCACTTGCGTTTCAAGCAAGCACAATAGACAACCTTTAGGCATCAACTCTGCCCGAGAAAAACTTCAACTTTTTGGAGGCACTCTCAATTTTTTAAAACTAAAACCGCTTGGGACACAGGTAATCATCCAATTACCTACTTATCCACAAGCAGCCTGGTTCTCTGCTTGCATTCCCCTTCTGAATGCCCGTGAAATTATTTTATGCGATAGTCATTTATCTACACACAAGATTCTGAAAAGCAAATTGCTAGAACAAAAAATTCCGTTGCGTATCATCACAAACCCAAAAAAATTTCAGCATTGGCTACATCAACCTGATGCTTTTTTTCTCCTGAACGATGAAATTCAAAATTTCTCAAGCATCCTGAATTATTGTCTGGAAAATTCTAGCTTTGCCTCCAGAAGCTTGCTCATGACTCACCGATGGGACGAAGACGAAGTGCTTGAAGCCTGTAAAAACGCTCGACTGAAAATCATCCCAAAAAGCTTTCTAGCTAAGCTTCCTATCCATCAAGGATCCCAGGAACCCTTAGATTTCATCTTAATTGATGACAACGCTATTGTGAGACTTTCTTGGGAAAATTTAGCCGATCAATTCGGATTAAAATGTAAAACTTTCGCAAGCCCCATCGATTTTGAATTTCATCAACGAGAACTTGACCCCCAAGCTATCCTCTTTGTCGATTTACACCTCACAGAACACAATGGAATCCAATGGCTAGCCACACTCAAAGAACAATTTCCTCATCACTACCTCATCACAGGAGAAGAAAAGGGATACATTAACCATCACCCCCTTCCTGAAGAAAGAGTGCTATTTGATAAAAATTTTCCATTTCAATTTTTTAACATCACTCCAGGTTTCAAACTTTGATCAAAGTTAACCATAAAAAAGAACCCTCAAGTCACGAAACATCCTGACGAGATCAGATAACTATATACCAAGGCAACGTTACTACGTGAGCCGTCACTCCTCTCTCTGCACTACAAATCATGAGGGTTACTGAACTTTTTCACGTTAACCCCCTTACCCTGACTTTTGACCAACACAGCGTTGAGAACGACTCCCTCAAAGAAATGAGGCACCTACATGAAGGGTTACTGGTAAAATTTATTTAGCTAAATTAAATTATATAGAGGCCATCGCCTATGCTCGTACATGTACATCCTACCTCACTCAAATTTTAAATATCAAATAGAATCGAAATTAACCGGGCTTCTGCAGGTCCAATATTATCCGACAAAGAACCTGATATACTACAAAGGCGCTGAAATCCCGTCGAGCTAATACGACTGTTCCAGAGTTTTAAGTTGATCAGAGCCTCCATGCTCAAAATGCGCGAAGCATTCGCATTTCCGATGGAATTTCCACTGAGATCCAACACAGCAAGATCCTGCAAGCTCGAAATGTACTGAGCTCCCTCATCTCCCAGGGAATTATAACTGAGATCCAAAACAGCA
>DAISZI010000367.1:0-1364 GCA_036824885.1 Oligoflexia bacterium | reverse complement strand
TTCAGAATTTCGTCTGATTGGGGATCTATGAATCTCGCTTGATTGACGATTGGGCTGTGGTAGGTGTGGGGGGTAGTCGATAGATGAGTGACCCCCGTTGGCGCGGGGGTTTCTCTTTTTGGCGACCCTTCGTCTGGTGAGATCAGGGTTTCCATTTTAAGCGACCCTTGCCTCTTGTTCGATTCTCTCCACATCGGAGAGTCGGTATCTGACGAGTCCACCAAGACGGTGTGAAGGCAGGATGCCTGCTCTCTCTCTGCGTTTGATGGTTTCGGTGCTGCATTGCCACCTTTCGGCTATCTGTTGCCGAGAGAGGTGGAGTGGTTCTGCGTTTGTTTGCTTGTCCTTCATTTTACTGAATAACGCATTGCTTTCTGCTTTGCGTCGGCGTGCTGGTTGAAGCCGCAGGCGCAAACCTCGCAAACACCCACACCCCTATTGGGAAGCGTTCACTTCAGCAAAATCCATCCCCGTGTAGCGTTGATTTTTGCAAAATCCACCCCCGTGAAATGAAGGGCTTTTGCAAATTTCCGCCGAAATTCTGTCAAATCACCGCCCAAAGATTTTCTTCATTTCTTCCACAGGCGGTCTAGCTCCTAAACGCTTATCCTTCTTCGATTTTACCCGCCCCTGCTTACCTTTATTTTTCCTACTCTTTGCCGCCGCTTTTTTGCGTTCTTCCTTGGTCGTATAAACCCTCCATTTGGGATAGGAAACAAGTGCAATGCGGAAAATTTCAAAAGGAATCCCAGACCGCTTCCATTCAGCGATTTTGTCCCCTGCTTCTCCGAGGGAGAGCTTGAACTTCGCCATTAACCATTTACGAAAAAGCGGTAACCGATTGGAGTTTTTGCCGGCCTTGGGAATGATTTCCTTAATCGTTTCATCAAATGGGTAAAATGGCTTGGGGTTCTCATCAAGATCCTCCAATCGCATATCAGCTAAATGAGCCTTGTGCTGTTCCTCTAAATCTTTTTTCTCCTCTTCAGTAAGTGGAGCAGGGTCTTCATTCATTCCAATTATTCCAGTTACGCCCGTTGGTATAAGCCAAGGAAAGTTGAGTTTTCTACCCAAGTTATTTTGCCCAAGGGTAGCCAATTCCAGAATCTTGTAGGCTTTCACGACGCAATCATGCGCCGTCATGTCTTGCCGATAAAGAGTCGCAGCAACTATAGCAACGGTTCCAATAGGAACGGCGGCTAGTCCTTTGACTGCGGTATCGGCATCCTCTTTTTGTTCGGCTCTGTACGCTTCAAGCTCCTCATCCACGGCATCATCAGTAGCAACTTTTGGTTTTCTGGTTTTTTTCATGAGCGTCCATGCGTACGCATCCTCCTATTGGGGCGGGTTGGGTGGGCAGGGGG
>DAISZI010000366.1:0-1364 GCA_036824885.1 Oligoflexia bacterium | reverse complement strand
CTTAGCATAATCTCAATGAGCTAAAACCTAACCAATTAGAACTTCTTTAATTCTTTGAACCTTCCAAAAAATACAAATTCTTGCCAATTCATCGAATTTCATTCACAACACCCATCACAGAGGGCACTCCATCTCTTGATGCATTCCTTAAAGCTTGCATTCAACCTCATCGATCTTTAGTCCTGATGGAAATCTGACGGTAAATCTTAAAAATTTATTTTTTACTGCTCAAAAACACCCCCTCAAGGATTTCACGCTGACTTTTTTCTTGCAAAAATTTTTAGACGCACCATCCACAAAGTTCATTTTTAAAAAAAATCAAACCTAAGACTTCACTGAAGTCCCACCTTCCAGGATTTTGAAAAAAACTCAAGCATCCCAAGAAAAATTAAGATAGATTGTCAGGATGAGTCGAAAAATTTCAAGGAGTCCATTGATCTGGATTTTAATTGCTTCTTCGGTTTTTTTTCTTATTTTTCTTCTTGTTTCAGGAAACTTTCTTTCGAAAGGTGGACACCTTGGTTCCTCACACCATGCAGCGGGACAGAGCACTTTTTTTAGTAAAGAATATATTGGAGTCGTCGAAGTAGAAGGCATTATTTTAGATGCAAAGCAAGTTTTAAAAAAACTGGAAAGCTTTGAGGAAAACGAAAAAGTCAAAGCAGTGGTAGTGCGCATCAACTCCCCTGGAGGCGCCGTTGCTCCCTCACAGGAAATTTACCAAGCTATCAAAAATTACCCGAAACCTATAGTAGCTTCTATGGGATCTTTGGCAGCAAGTGGTGGCTATTACATTGCCTGTGGAGCAAAAAAGATTTTTGCCAATCCCGGCACTATCACAGGTTCCATTGGAGTCATCATGGAATTTGCCAATTTAAAAAAACTCTATGATTGGGCAAAAATTGAAAGGTACTCGATTAAAACAGGAAAATTCAAAGATGCAGGAAGCGAACATCGCGCTATGCAACCTGAAGAAAAAAAATACTTTCAAGAAATGATCGATGACGTCTTAGTGGACTTTAAACAAGCAGTTGCTACAGGCAGAAACTTAACGTTTGAGCAAGTAACTGCCATTGCCGACGGTCGGATTTTTTCAGGAAATCAAGCGAAAAAACACCATTTAGTGGACGAACTCGGCTCACTGAAGGATGCCATCGATGAAGCAGCACGTAGCGCGCATCTTTCAGGAAAACCTAGAGTCCTTTATCCTAAGAAATCCAAGAAACTCTATGAGTTTTTCTTGGAAGACACGAATCAAACAGAAACTTCCCTGTTTGAGCATTTTTTGAAATGGAGCTCGGGGAAAACTCAACCCGCTTTGACTCCTGGCATTTATCTGCTCTGGAATCATGAAGCCCACTAAG
>DAISZI010000120.1:4550-5607 GCA_036824885.1 Oligoflexia bacterium | reverse complement strand
ACTGAAGATCTGGAACCAGCAATGATAATGCCTACTCAGAATCGCTTTTTGAGGCGATGGAGTACGGTCATATGTATCCTAGCAAACCGTTGGAAAGCCTGAAAAAGGCATGACTTAGGTCAAAGGGTGCTGAGCATTACTATAACGAAATTTCTTTCATCACATCAAATTCAAGAGACGAAGGTCAAGTTTGGAAATTTTGAAAGGAAGGCATGCTGTTTACCAAGAAGCTCAAAAACAACTCCCCTTCTCGTTGGTGTGGAAAAACTAGAAATTGAAAAAAAATGGACACCGTCGAATTTCATGGCTTGAAAGTGATGCGTAATTTTGTTAGACCCAATGATGTAGAGTGACGAAGCGGTCGAGGGGACAACTATCCTGAAACATACTGATGTTCTGCATTGCCACAAAAAACGGACCCTCAGTAAATCTTGTGTATATAAAATATTGTATTTACACCAGAATAGCGTTGTGGAAAGCCACCGAAAAGGCCTTCTGTCGCCGAATACGGCTTTTGCCTCATCAGGTTTTTAGGGTGACTCATGTAGAGCTCCTTTCTGGGTAAATTATTTAATCAAACGAGTGTTTTGACGAGAGTAAGAAAAGTTCTTTATGTGCTTAAAATCAAGAAAGTTTGAGGAAGGCGCTGATCTTTTTTTATAGAAAATGGCCTACTTAATACTTGCTGCCTCTTTGCATTTGGAGGCCGCTTTCGCTCTTCTTACTCGTGGGAGGTAATGGTTGCTTTTGAAGGATGAACGGAAAATCTCAGGTCACGTGATTTAGTTTTGTTGAGATCCATTCTTGAACTCATACTCAGTAAGACGACTATTGCACTTTGTGTGGTAGTTCTGAACACGAGTGGAGAATGTATTTTTTCCTGGTTGATATTAGATAGAAGTGCGATCATTCTAATTATCCATTGATAGGATAGTAGCCTTTTCAAGGCGATTTTAGCCCTTACCTGCATCAGTGATGCGTTCGATCAGAGAAAATGGATGATCTGCGAATAAAATGCGATATTTATTTTGGTTCAAGAAATCCTTTCGATTGTCTA
>DAISZI010000120.1:0-4540 GCA_036824885.1 Oligoflexia bacterium | reverse complement strand
ATGATTTTGAACTGAGCGCTTGCATCATCACAGGTTGTTTTATCCATTCCTAAGTAGAACTTCAGCAAGAATCGGCCCTTCCAAGGATCCGTATCGATACAATCGGATACCATTTTTTCTTCCCATGTGGGATGAAGCTTTGAAGATGCTTTTTCTAAGAATTGCTCAACTGGCCTAGGGTAATGAGTAAAGATCGATGGAAATGAGGCTGATAGAAAGAGTAAAGGAATGATCAAACTGAAGCAAGACTTCACGTAGTACTTTTGAAAAACTTTCTCTGAAATCAGATAGCGCAAGCTCAGCGCAGCTAACATGCTTGAGCCAACATAGTAAATGGCGATATACCAGTCTGATTTTTGTTTTGACAGCGTGAAACCCAGATGCGTGCCTAAGGTGATGAGACCTCCTATGATCAGAGCTGGTATTGCAGTTTGGTCTTTTTTGAAGAAAACGAGAGGAATGCTGAGCATCACTAAGGGCATCCATGGCCAATAGTGCAAAAATAACTTGAGATAAAACCAAAGGTCATTGGTAGGTAAACCTCTTCCTTCGATGACAGTGAATTGTAACTGATGGCTGATATAATAAGCAAAGAAAGACCCACCCGTGATGGAATAGTACCATAAATCAACTAATAAAATAACTGTTGTGCCTGTTAAAATAATAAGTAAAAATTGAATAAAAAAGTTTTTCCACGGAAGTCTCCATTGAGTAAGTTGTACTGAAGCAGATCGATGAGTAAGCCCCTGGAATGCTGCGATGACAGCTAGGGCTAAAATAGAAGGAGGTCCTTTTGCCAGAAAGGACAATCCGAAGAAAAAACCTGCTAAAAGTGTATGAAGAAATTGTCTTTTTGAGACAGCATGGATGTAGAAAAAAATCGTCAGCATGATACAGAGCATCAGTGCGGGTTCCATCATCGGATTTCGTCCATTTTTCAGGAACTGTGGTGTTAATGAAAGAACCGTTGCGGCAAGCATTCCGAAACGATGATCGAGAAGTTTGCGGCCTAAAAAATATGTCAATAAAACGGTGCCATGCGAAATCAGCACAATAGGCATGAGCGCTGAAAGCGTGGTTGCACCAAAAATTTTCATGAATATGCCCAAGATCCATGGAGTCAAATGGGGATGCTCGAAAAAAAGAGATCCGTTACAGGTTAAAACAGCCCACTCGATCAGTGGCTTCCTGCTGAGTTCTTTTCCCACCAGGGCGTAAACGATCCCGTCTGCTGAGTACAAACTCTCAGACTCAATATGTCCCCACAGGATAGCCATTGCCAGAAAAAAGACCAGGAGGACTTGTTGTACTTCCACACAAGCAAAGACCTCCTTCCAGAAAGAAATACGTGAAAATAGTGATCGAGCACTTTTTGATGGATTCATTTTCTCTTCATATGACAAATGGAAGCAATTGCCAACTGTGATGACGTCAATTGATTGATCTCAGGTAGCTTCTTGTGGGATGTAAACTCCTGTGGTCTTCTCGATAGACTTTCGGTAACCTCGAGATATGTTTTTTTAGATCTATGAAAGCGATCGTCCATTTACTTTGCCCCATTTGTAAAATAGTGTGCTTGAGACCTCTTTAAGTGATTCGTTGGCTGGTTTCTCCTCTGTGCCAATCGCAGATTTTGAAAGATTTTTGAGATTGAGGTTGTAACAATGAGGTCATCACATGGCTTGCTCGATGTGACGCTCAAGGCTTTGGTTCTTCAGTGTTTTGATTGTGATCGATAGCTCCTACAGGAGCTTGGCGGTTGAACAAAGGAGCCGATTGGATCAAACCATGAACCATAGTCTTGGTACTGAAAGAACTAAGAAGGAGTCCTAAAAATAGATGAGACGGAAAGAGGCCACAGAATCTGTTCATAAGGTAATCCACATTGAGTTTTCACTGTATATGCTCGCGTTCAATGAGAAGGTTATCATTGATGTAACTTATGTGAAAAATGGTTCTGCACCATCTTCCAAAATGTCTAAATACTTGCGATATACGTAAACCTTATCGCGTTTTTTACCACTTACTTCTTCTAATATACCTATAAATTTCATATGATTGAGTGCGCTTCTGGCTGTTGGTGCTGACATTTGCAATACTTTGGCAAGCAGTGAAACGGTAACTTGCGGTAGGCGTTTCATGCATTCAAGTGTTTGTTCACATGAAAATCTAGCAAGCCCTAAAGAGCTATTTTTTGTAAGTCGTTCCCAAAAAGATGATTGATTTTGCGTTGTTCATCGCTTCTTTTGAAGATTTGTAGCATCGTTTTTGATGATACTTTCCATCTCACGTGATCAAAACGGTGAGGGTCTATTTTTTAGATTGATATCTTAGTTAGTGAGTGAAAAAATTTTATCATAACAACTCATCTCACATGACTGAGAATGGGACCAAGTTTTCTGAATCCAATGGACACCTCAGTAGCCATTGATCAGATTTTTTATCAATCTAACAAGTCTGGTGAAAGCTCGAAGAGTATGAGGGGAAAAAGAGAATGCTTCAGTAGGAATCAAAAAAAGCTGTAGAATCAGCTGCTTCCATTCATTAGGTCCAAAGACCTGTCCTTTTTTATGGTCGACAACCTAAAAAATGATTCACATTCAATTGTCTATCAACAGAAAGTCTCATCAGAATAGATCCGCACGGAAGATTCTGATGCTTTCTTTTCTAAGGTGCGTAGGATCTCAGATGTCATAGTCACATCAAAGCTTGGCTAGGTCGTTTGGTGACACATGGGCTCCATCTTTTTTCAAAAACCCAAGCGACATCAAAAGTATAAACCGAATGTGAGTGAAGTCATGTGTCAAAAGTGTACTTACAATGTGCTTTCACGCAAAATAAGTAGAATAGACCAAGAACTCTGACACTTCATTCATATTGATTCAGTTGTTTTTGATAAATTTACATCTCCGATGAGTGAGTGCGTTTTGTGGGTTGATATTGATTGGGCGCTGATACATATAAACTATTTTATTTAAACAACTATTTTAATTTTATTAACTATCTGTGCGCAGAATAGATTCGCCCCAAAACCCAACTATGTCAAGATAATGCTGTGCTCAAGGAGGTAATTTTTGGGGTTGAGGTAATGACGAAATTTTTTGATTTAAATGGAAAAACAGCCATCATTGCCGGAGCTTCCAGTGGCTTGGGTAAGCGTTTTGCTCGCTCGATGCATTGAAAAATGAAGTGCCTTAGCTGCTAATATTAATAGTTACAAAGCTATCCAAATGGATGTGTCGGACAAACAATCCGGAAAGAATTGCTTTGATGAGCTAGAGCAAGCCCAGGAGAAGGTCAGTATTTTATTGCCTGAGGAATCACGTGCTTATTACTATTTTTGAAGAAGATGATAACTTTGGGTCAATTATTCAAACGAATCTAATGGGCGTATGGCATGTCACCGAAGTGATCGCAAATCGCATGAAAAATCATAAAATTCATTGTCGACATTGTAGTATTGACAAAGTTGCCTTTCCTTATAAAAAAGCAACGGCTTACATAACTTCTAAGAGAACGGTGATTCATGTGTCAAAATCTTGGGTGGCTGAGTTATCAAATTATAAGATCAAAATCAATTCTATAGTCTCTGGTCTTTTTCATACGCCTAGGACAGATGCTAAATTAGGCGAAGATCAACCGCGACAAGAATTTGCCGAGCAGATTCCTCTTCGATTCATTGCAACGCCAAAAGATTTAGATGGTGCTTTGTTGTTGCTAGCGTCGAATGCACGTTCGTCTTATATAACAGGATCCTGCATTACTGTTGATGGTGGTAAATCTTTTGGAACATCTGAGGGTTCATAATAAATTCTGTGCGAGTACTTAAATTCATGATCGCAAATATTCATGCCTATAAAAAGTATGTGTTTTGCATCTTTTTAGCCATGTGCTTAGATCACGGTGGATAATACCTTAAAGCCTCTTTTAGTGAAGATGTTTATCGATATTGTCTCTGGATATGAGCAAGAAAATTTTTGGGTTATATTTACTTTCTATGCCTTACTTCAATTTATGTTAGTTAGTGTATGGGCGATGAGTGACTATTGCATTACAAAATATACAGCTAAGTTTAGATTAAATGTAGCAGAAACTTTCATGTCAAAGCTGTATGAGTATCCATATAGAGCTTTTTTCAAAATCAACTTTCTGGTTCTTTGACATCAAAAATAAATGATGCTTTTCAACATCTGCCACATCTGATTTTCACGATCATTAACTCATTTATACACTTCATTTTATTGATACTAATCTCATTAGGACTGCTTGCCTCAGTTGCACCTATTTTTGCGATGAGCATGGAGACTTAGGTTTTATTATTTTTTGCTATCACTCTGGTTTTCATAAAGAAGAGCATGCGGCTCAATAAAGGATATGCCCAAGAAAAATCTAAAATAATTGGACTAGTTGCAGATTATATTGGAAATATGATGAGCGTGAAACTTTTTGCAGGGAGATATTTTGAAAAAAGTCGCTTTTTCAAACTACCTTGAGAGTGACGAGTTTTAGTGTGCTGCGTTATAGATTTAAACTAAAGTAA
>DAISZI010000119.1:0-5629 GCA_036824885.1 Oligoflexia bacterium | reverse complement strand
TTGGCGTGATGCATCAGGGAGCGTGGTTGTCATTGCGAATGCATGCCCACACCGCTTGTCTCAACTGCACTTAGGGACCTTACAGAACAATCGAATTAGCTGTCCTTTTCATGGATTTCAATTTGACGCAAGCGGTCAATGCCAGTGGGTACCCGAACTCCAAAAAGCTGCCCCAGGACTTCGCATCCCAACTTATCCCGTCTATGAATCAGAAGGATGGATTTGGATCTGGTGGAAAGATCAGCCTCCTTCTTCAAAAAAACCAGCTTGGTTTGAAACAATGGGTCTCTCCAAAAAACCCTCCTACCGAAAAACAACTTGGAAAACCTCAATGAATCGCTGTATTGAAAATCAACTCGATTATTCCCACCTTCCCTTTGTGCATAAGAACACCATTGGAAAATTCGCAAAGCCCGTGCATCAATTACCAAAGTGGACTTTAGACGAACACAAAATCCACTGGCACTTCTCTGATGAAGAAATACCTTATATTGAATTTCGATTTCCCAATCTTTGGATCAATCGCATCACAAAAAACTACGCAATTACTGTGGTCTTTGTTCCTGTCAACGAAATGAGCACGGAGATCTACTTAAACAACCACTTACCATTGCTACGAATTCCCATCTTAGGCACTTGGGCAGGGTGGGTTCTGAATCTTCTGAATCAAAAGATCCTACAAGAAGACTATCGCGTCGTACAAACCCAAAAACCTCCGAGTGCTCAAGAAGAAACACTCTTTCCCAGCGACCGAGGCATCAGCCATTTTCGAAAATGGCTTCAACAAAATGAGGCCCATTGAAAAATTACATTCCCTTGCTTCTCACCCTGAGTCTAGGATGCGCTCAAAACCAGAACGGCTCCAAGCTACCCACAGAAAACCAAAAAGAAGCCTGTGACGACAACGGCACTCTCCCTCAAGATCAGTTCAGTTCCGACCTAGTCCAGGACAAAGAGACTATAGAAATAGATGAGCATCAGAATCTTCCCATCTATAACTTTCAGAACCTGACACTGGAACTCAAAAGCCTCCCGACAACTGACCAGGAAGACAAACCATCTCCGTCCCCCCAGAGCATCGTAGACTGTGACTCTTTCTACCGTCCTCAGCTAGAATCTCCCAACCCTGTGCCAAAATCTCCCTCTCAATTATGCTTTTTTGATCGATTTTTAGGAGAAGACAAGGCATCCAATGATCAGCCAGAGCCCTAAGTCTTGAGCAAAGCAATGACAAAAGCGTAGAGCACTAAAGATTCAATCAAACCTAAAGCAATAATCATAGGTAACAAGAGTTTGCCCTGAGCAGCAGGATTACGACCAATCCCGTCAAGCGCTGAAGAAGCCGCCTTCGCTTGAGCAAGCGCACCTCCAAAAGCCGCAATAGCAATCGCAAATGCAGCACTCATAGAACCATAGGGATCACGTGCAGCCCCTTCAGCAGCCCAAGCGAAAGAGGAGCCTAAAAATAACCCAAGAACAGACAACGACATTACAGATTTCAAACGCATTTTATTTTTCCTTTCTTTAATGGTCATGCGAAGTTGAAAGCGACAGATAAACCATCGTCATGAGACAAAAGACGAAGGCTTGCAAAACAGCAACAAAAACCCCCAATCCATAAAAAAGGACAGGAACGACATAGGGAACAAGATCCGTAAAAATACCAAGAACGATATGATCTCCGAAGATATTTCCCCTCAACCGAAGCGCCAAAGACAAAGGCCTAAAAAGATGAGAAATAAGCTCAATGACGAGCATCAAAGGAGCAAGCCATAAAACGGGACCCAAAAAATGCTTCAAATAACCCAAACCATGAGCTTTAAATCCTGCATAATTGTAGTAGAAAAAAACAAAAACACCCAACGCAAAAGTAGTATTCATGTTCTCCGTAGGAGGTAAGAACCCTGGAATCAACCCTGCCAAATTAGCGCTCAGAACAAAAACAAACAAAGACCCCACTACGGGATAGTATAAAGCAACCCTATCTGCAGGAACGACTAAATGCGTTATCTTGTACAAAGATTCAGCGAGTATTTCAAAAAAATTGAAATAACTCAACCGCGATGCTGGCACTAAGACTGCGGAGGACCTAGTGAACGATCTTCGAAGTTTCATTGCAGCTAAAAAAGTCGTAAGACTCAAAATGAGCACAAGAACGAGGGACATTGCCACATGATTGGGAAGATCCTTCAGAAAAGGAACATAATTAAGAAACAAAAACGCTTCTTTTTCATGCATGACAGGGTTCCCATTGATTTACTCTCAAAAAAGCCATCCTAAAAATCCGTTCTTTCTCACTAACAGAATTATCCGAAGACTACAAGTCTTCTTCAGGATCTACCATCTATCCCCTCAAGTCAGCACTGAGTAGAACCTAAAAAAAAAACGGCAACCTGAAGTCATCGTCTTTCAGCAACTAAATACATTTTAAGATGGGTCCCGCAGCGACAAAAGATCACGCAAAAATCGAGATATTTTCATGAAAGAATGTTATATAGGTTCGTGGAAAGTGGCTGGTCAGAGATACGATGAAGGACCTTTCTGAGGATCGGTCCCGAGTTCTCTGCCAGGACACTTTCTTTTTTATCACCGCAAACGGTATTTTCAGCAATGCTGGTAGCAAAACCCCCAAGCTATCCTCCGGATAGCCACTTCCGAACCAACTTCAGATCCTCTGAAGTATTGACACCAAGACTCTCTCGGACGTCAGCAACTTCTAGGATATTCTGATGCCACCCTTTTTTGATTAAGTAGGGAATAAAAGGCAAGAAATTAGTTTCACCTGTTTTTGCTCCAAGAGCCTGTGAAGCTCCATAAGCCTTCCACGCATCAGCAAGCTCAGCAACCGAAAGAGCAAAAGTTCCAACATCGGCAAGTCCTCTCGGATGACAAACATCGCCTTCTCGTGACTGCAAAATACGATCAATGACCAAATCTGCATTCAGCAAGTATTCAACATAGGGCTTTTCCTGTCTGGTAAGAGGCACCGTAAGAGATTTTTCTAGGCTTGCAAGCTGCAACTGGATCGTTTTTTGTATCGTTTCAAGAGACAGATAAACCTGATCTCCCCAGACAACGAGAATATGCCTGAAGGAACCCCAATGGTTCCAAGCAGAAAATAAAGCATCCCCCATGCCTAAAGGCTGAGCCTGGATCGAGGTAGTTACCACAACCGAAGGCGGATGGTCTTCTAAATAGCGGCTAAATGGCTGAATCCCCGCAGGCGAAAGGATCACATGAATTTGCTGCACTTCATCTGCAAGAAGCCTCTGAAGACGATCCCAAATAGTTTGACCAGCTGAGATTTCAACGAGAATCTTAGGAAGATCAGCGCCTAATCTTGAACCTCTACCTGCTGCAGGAATCACCGCACATAGCGAACGAACACTTCGGTGGGATATTTTCATAGGCTAACTCCAAGTATTTGCATTTTCCGACCATTTCACCGATGCTACGGGCTTTTCCACGCTTCTCATCACGAGCAACTCATATAGTTTATTTATCATAACATCAACACAAATAAACACCAAGTCATGCTCCGCCCTCTACCCCATAGCCTAAGGCATAGAAATGCTGTCGGCAAATGAAGAACCTTTCTTGAATAATGCATCGGAAAATTCATGCAATGAGCGGTATCGCACGACCTCAGCCAACGAAACTTGCCAGGATGTAATTTGAACGACATCAAGTCGAGCAGCAATGGCTGATTCAACACCTGAGGCCGCGTCTTCAATACAAAGGCATGTTTGGGGATCTAAACCATGCAATAATACAGGAGCCAAGAATAAATCTGGTGCAGGTTTCCCGAGCAAAACATCCTCTGAGGTGAAAACTCCTTCAAAGAAATCCTGCATCGTTAATTTTTTTAAAACCAATCGAGTAGACTCTCGGCTTCCTCCGGTACAAAGAAAGCATCGAAGACCTTTTTTCTTGAGTTTTTTTAATAGATCTAAAGCACCTGGAAGGAACTGAAGATCACCCTTCATGATGAATTGACGATAAAGCTGCTGCTTACGAAGACTTGCTTGTTTTAATACTTGCGGATCTGATAAGAATAACCCTAAAGCTTCGCTAGTACTTCTACCCTGAATATCTTGGTATAAAAATTGAGCTAATTTTGAAGGATCAAATTCCTTCAAAGTTTGCTGAAATGCAGCATCGTGTAAAGGTGAAGAATTCACCAAAGTTCCATCTAAATCAAAGAAGAAATTGAGCTTAGAACCATAATCTAAACACATTATGAATTCCTCTTTTTATTCGCCACTTGATATCTGTAAAACCAATGAACGTTTTATAAAAAACAGGAATCTCCGCAATTTCCAGTCCCACACTTAATAAATCCTGAACTAATTGCACAGATGTTCTTCTTCGGTGATGAAATCGAGGATGAGAGATAAATAGATGCATTTTTTCTCGATCATAAAGACGAAATCCCGTAAAAGGATCGGAAAAAATCACACCTTGACGTAGAGCAAATAAAATACTGAAAATAAAGGCACCTAACCAACTCATGATCCATAACCATCGAGACTCTCCGTAAGCCGCATCTAAAGAATTCAAAAACTGCCGCCTACTTTGATTGCGGGAACCAAGAACTACCGCGAAACTTGAATTTTTAACAAATTCACAAGCAAACCATAAGTCTTTTAACCGGTATTCTCCGTCCCCTGTAATAGTCGCAAAATACCTAGCTTGAGTGTTCTGAATCCACTCGTCAAAAGCAATAAGTTCTGAAAAAGATCCCGAGTAATGGACCCATTGGATTTGAAGATAATCCGGAATTTGAAAATTTCGTAGCTCCTTCTTTTCTTCCGAAGAAGACTGCAAAATAAGGCGTACTTTTTGAAACTTATCATTCCAAGGAATTTCTAAAAATTCTTCTACAAGAAGATGCAAGGCAAGGGATCTCTTATTGAGATCTACGTATATCTGAAGCTCCCTTTCTTCGAAACTAGACACGGACTTTTTCCAACAATCTAAAATTTGCTTCACCGTTCTTATTCCGTTGTGAACACCTGCATAAACCGGATGCTCCAAGGATTCATCATGAACTTGCATTCCGAGATAAGAAGCGCTCTGAAGACCTTCTCCCCTAGAAAATACCTCGGCATTTTTACGAATCTTCGAGGTGAGCAAGACATCCGTAATAAAATGGTGTTGATTTTCTGGATCTCCCATATAAAAAAGAACTTGATCAATCAACTGCTTGCAGGTAATTCCCTGGATATCATGGTCACACAGAATATTAGCAATAAAAACCTTAAGCTTGGCACGACTTGCTTGAATCGATGCTTGAATACCAGTACTTCGATAACTTGGAATCAGTGACGAGAACTGGGTTCCAGGACCATAAAGAATGATGTCCGCCACACGAATTGCTTCATCTGCTTCTCGAGAAAGTTGCACAGGAGCATCAAGTTCTTGCAAAAACCGCTCTTTTTCAGATCGCGTGCCCATTGCTTGAAGCGCTTGAATCTGAACCGCATTCAAAGCCTCTTTTAAAAGATAAATACGATAAATCGGAACTTTGGTCTGCTGACCCACCACCCTTCCCTCTTTTTCTAGAACCTCCCCATCCTCTTTAAGAGCCACTAAGAAACGATTTTCACCTCCTGAAACATTCACCAAC
>DAISZI010000118.1:0-5632 GCA_036824885.1 Oligoflexia bacterium | reverse complement strand
ATTTTTAGTCTCGATTCTATAATGCATCAAGTCAAAACTCGTCACTCTCAAGTTACCTACGCTCTCTTTTTTATCAGATATATATTAAAATAATTTAACTCAATATTTCCTCTGATTGTTAATGCATAGGGTCTCGAAACTAGTACTGAATCACTTCTTCGTGGTAGTAGGTGTAGATGAGAACTCTTTTTTAGGTGACCTTGGGTGGATGAAAGAAAGCCTGGATTGTGAAAATCGAAAGCTGTATTCTTAGGCTTTTGCGATGCGTTAGCATTGGAGAGTCACGATTTTTTTGGGAACTCAAAGAGGGACTTCAGCCTTATTCCTTTGCTGATTTACAAGGTAGGAAGTTTTTTTTAGGCCAGACCCAGATGTTTTCGATTTCAAAGAATTACGGGCCGTGTATGCTTCTTCACTGCCGCCTGTCTCTGGTTTGCCAAGTTTTGAAAGCAGGGGACGAGGGTTTTGAGGCATGAAATTTATTCAAACTTCAAGAAAAGTAGAAAGATTTCATGAAGGATAGAATGAGAACTTCAACGTGTCATACAAGTCTTGAGACAGGATTACTGCAATTTAAGGCAATAGAATCTAGATTCGTGTTCAGGTTCTAAGGCTTGATTGTACCGTGAATTGAGAGGATGAGGGTTTGCATTTAACTCAAATAGATGAATAGCTCACTCTCATGGAGAATGCTTGAAGAACATCCTTCAAAATACGTTCCTAGAAAAATCGAAGAGCTAAGGATCGCACCTGAAATAACTTCGTATCCTTGGAAGACTTCTGTCTTCGTAAAATCTGTCTTGTGCTCATGGTCCTATTTCACACGACTAACTCAGCTCACGATCCTAAGTACTATAAAAACCTGATTATTTTAGTTGGGATGGCTAGTTTGTCTGCTCCTTGACATTTTTTTACAAGATCGGCGGTAGATTGAGCGAGCTTGCTTCATTGAAAAAATCTGTACCATATAGAGGCTTGGGATTACGCTCGAAATGGCGTCTTCTTGGGAAGACTTTTGACTTGTCAAGTTTGTAAAATCTTTGCCCTCTGTCACAGACATGGGAGGTTTTTTCTGGCAGAGTCCTTGTCCCTGAGCAACCTGGGGTCGGTCACGATCATTTCTAGAATCGCTAAGACGGTCGGGGAGGCTCTTCATGGGATGAGGATCTGTTTTTGATCTCTTATGTTTGTTTTTAAAAAAGAGGCACTGCACAGGGGAGGTTAGACATTAACCCCCTTGTTGGGGCGCTCGTAGGGAAGTACGGGTGACGCGACTGAATAATCCGAGTTTGGGATCTAGGATGAAGTGCAGAAGCAGTTTCGTCCAAGAGACGTGAAAGTACAGGGATTCGTAGAACTCTGGAGCTATTTTCTTCACTTGAGGAAGTCGGGACCAGGCGACTTTCATTAAATCATGGTGCTCATTATGGTAACCCACATTGAAGGAAACGTGATTTAAGGGACCGTAGTAGGAGTATGTTTCTTGTTGGTCTTTTAAGACGTAGTGCTCTTGGATCCATCTTCCACCCACGGGATGGAGGCCTACAGAAAAAATCGTAGAAAGAGCAAGGTATAGCAATGCCTTCCAGCCAAAAAAATACGTGATGCCGCCTAAGAAAGTGAATTGGACGAGAAGGTTTAAAAGCACCCAAGCATTCAAGAAGGGAATGCCCTTGAGAAAAGGAATTCGAAGTAGCTGTGAAACAAAGTAGACTAAGTACCAAAGTGTCTTTCTCAATGTCGAGTTTCCTACCCAGCGGACTTCAAAATCTCGGGGTAAATCGGCATCGTAATCTACCTGACCTTGATAGAGGTGGTGCTTCATGTGGTAGATTCTGAAAGACATGGCCGAAGGAAAAATAATCGGAAAATTAGCAAAAATCTGAAGCAAGCTATTGCTCGTGTCGCTTTTGAAGACCAGATTATGGGTGCATTCGTGAATCATCACAAAAAGGGCATGGTTGGCAAAAGCCCCTAAGGCGTAGGCCATTAAAAAAACAACCCAGAGGGAGGCGTCTTGACACAGCCAGGCTAAGGTTATTTGGAGAGAAACGATACCAAAGACGTACCAGGCAGTGCTGGGAGTGTTTCCGAAAAGCTCTTTGACTTCTGGATATTTCTTGAGAATTTGCCTAGTTCTTGCTAAATGAGGCTCAGGATATTGAACTAAGAGCATTTTAAAGGTTTTTTTCATAGATCTCCTGCAGCTAACGAAGTCATGAGTAAAACTATCCATAACAAGAAAAGCTTGCTATGTAAAGGGATGAGAATGCGAGAAATGGGAGCTATATGGATTTAAAGGGACATCGCGCTTTAGTGACAGGGGCTTCCAGTGGTATTGGAAGGCATTATGCTGAAAAACTTGCAAGTTATGGTGCTGATGTAGTGATCACGGCTAGGCGTGGAGACCGCTTAGAGCAGCTGGCTTCAAGGTTGAGGGAAGCTTATGGGGTTGAGGTACAAGTCATTGTCGGTGACTTAAAGCAACCTCAGGCAAGTCGGGCTATTTTTGAAGAAGCTACTGCTTGCGGTCAGAAGATCAGTATTTTAATTAATAATGCAGGCATTGGTAAGTATGGAGATTTTTTAGAGTATAACTATCAAGATCAGGCTGAGGTGCTTTCTGTGAATGCCTTAGCTCCTACAGAACTTACGTACCTTTTTTCGAAGCATATGCTGCTTCATGGTCGTAAAAGCTATATTGTGCATGTGGCCTCCATTGGGGCTTTTCAGCCCGTGAGTCGTTTTGCGGTTTATTGTGGAAGCAAAGCTTATCTTTTGTATTTTTCTGAGGCTTTATCTTTTGAATTAAATAAGACGAATGTTCGCGTGATGTGTCTTTGTCCTGGAGGGACTTATACCGAGTTTTTTGATCATTCCCATCAAAAGATTAAGAAAGGTGGAAATCGCTTCATGATGTCTTCTGAAAAGGTGGTGACTATTGCCATCAAAGCCATGATGAAAGAGCGTGCTGTTTGCATTCCGGGGCTTTTAAATAAAGCAGCTTGTTTTCTTCCTCGATTTTTACCTCGAAGCTGGTCGGCTGCTTTAGCTCGGCTTTCGATGGATCAGTCCGTTGAACCATTTCATCCTTAAATTTGGTAAATGACTTGCTTTTGAGTCAAGTTCGTGCCATGGTTCTGCGTCATGCGAGCAGATCAATGTTAGGATTGCGGGTTTTTTTGGGAAGTGCTTTTTTTAGTATGCTTTTTTCAGCGGGGGTTCAAGCTCAAGAAGATTCTGAATCTCTTGGAAAATCTCAGGGCACTAAGTATTTTAGGGATATCCAGCAGGAGGTGGATGAAGCAGTAGAGGGGGTTTTAGAGGAGCCCGCTATGCTCGTTCGCGTTGAGGCTAAGAAAAAACCGGCACGTCGCGTGATTGCTGCCAGTGAATCCAAAATTACCCATGAACAGATCAAAAGTTTGCCTCAGGGAACGGAAGTTTCTTTATCTAAGCTCATCACAGCAACCACTCCGGGGGTGGTAGGAGGGGCTTTAGGGCAGATGTTTTTTCGAGGCAATCATGCCAATGCCCAGTACCAAATCGATGGAGTTCAATTACCTGATTCTCCTTCGAGTGCTTTCAGTCAGGCGTTCAGCCCCAGAAATATTGATTATATTGATGTGATCACAGGAGGTTTTGAGGCCCAGTATGGTTGGAGGCTCAATGCGGTGGTCAATATGGTCACCAAAGAGGGAGGCAGTGATCCTGAAGGTGAATTAGAGTTAAATTATGGCTCTTATAACGCGACGTCCCCGCACTTGTTGTATTCCGGAAGCACTGAAACAGGGCGATTGCGTTACTACCTTTCATTGAATTATTTTCGCACTGATCGAGGAATCGATACGCCTCAGCCAAAATCTACCCAGTTGCAAGATCAACTCCAGGGAGGAAATGAAGCGATCCATGATCGAGCTTGTGGAAACAACGAGTTTCTTAAGCTTGATTGGAAGGCTGACGAAAAAAACCAGATTTCTCTTTTATTTTCAAATTCTCACTATTTTTACCAAATTCCTAATTATCCATCGAGTTTTTCTCCGAGTGATCCCTACTTTAGCAAGCCTGCTTATACCGATGTTTTTGGCAATCAAGGAGAGACTCATGCTCATAATGGGCATACCGATGTCAATACCACATTCAATTATACACCTTCCAATACCAATGATGCTCAAAAAGAATCCAATGTATTCCTTCAGGCTTCATGGAAAAATCGGGGGGATGATCGTCAGTTGTTCACTTTCTCTCCTTACTACAAGTATTCTGAGATGGCAGTGACTGGGGATCCAAGGAATGATCTTTATACCTCGACAACGTCTATGGGGACTTTTCCCATTCAGGGGTCTTCGCCCTCTTCTTTGTCCATGAACCGTTTTATCAATAGTTTGGGTATTCAAACGGATTATACTTTTCATGTTCAGGAAGATCATCGATTGAAAGCGGGCTTTCAGGCACAGGCATCGCGTACGACAGGGAAGTTTGCTATTTTAGGTCAGGATCAGGATGGGCATTCTTTTAATGACGCCGATAACAAGCCTTATACTGGCTACTTTGCGGGTGTTTATGTTCAAGACGATTATAAGATGGCTGAGCCTTGGATTTTAAATGTAGGGCTACGTTATGACGTAACTCGTTTTGTTTATACTGATCAAAGTGCTTCGGATGGCATGCTGCAGCCTCGTATTGGGTTGAATTGGTTTGCAACACAAACTACCAAGTTTCATGTTTTTTATGGAAAATTGTTTCAGCCCGCAGGTATTGAGAATCTGAGGCATTCTTTTAACATGGCAACTGGGACTAGTGGCACCTACGATATCAAATCTGAAAAATCAGATTTCTATGAAATCGGTGTTGCTCAGAAATTTGCTAAGGATCAAGTCGCTCAGATCAATCTTTATTATAAAAATGCAAAAAACATGCTGGATGAAGCACAGCTTTTAAATACCTCCATCTCTCAGACGTATAATCTTGCGGAGGGCTATGCGTACGGGGGTGAGGTTTCTATCAAGGGGACTTTAGGTTCACATTGGTTAAATTTTTTAAACTACTCTTACTCCATTGCTCGAGGCAAGGGGATCAGTGGTGGCGCTTGGGCTGTGGATCCTGATGAAGATAGTCCTACTTATCGGATGTTGGACCATTTACAGATACACACTTTGAATGCAGGTCTGACGTATTTTAGAGGGCCTTTTTGGTGGACCACGCAAGGTCTTTATGGATCAGGTTTGCGTACGGGAATACAAAATAGCAAAAATTTACCTGGGCATTTTACCATGGATAGCACTTTAGGGTATGAGTTTACTGGTGAGAGTTTTATGTCTCGATTCCGGGTTTCCATGGATGCGTTGAATATTTTTGATAAACGTTATCCTATTACCATTGCGAATGCGTTTAATGGGTCGCATTATGCAGCTGGAAGGCAGTTTTTTGTTCGTTTGACGAAGTTTTTTTAGGTTAACTTGGGTGATTTTTTTCCTTCAGGTGAGAAATAGGTAATGGGTGCACAGTGGAAACATGCCGGTCGTATTCAAAATGCTTCTAAGAGGGGTGCTTTTATTAGTAAGCTTGTCAGGGAGATTACGGTTGCTAGTAAAATAGGTGGACCGCATCCTGAGTCTAATTCGAGGTTGAG
>DAISZI010000365.1:0-1387 GCA_036824885.1 Oligoflexia bacterium | reverse complement strand
CGATATAGTCAATGAAACAGCGTGGTTCGTCTTTGCTTGGATCGGCAGTGTGTGGGGTTTCATGAAAGCGAAATGGTTGAATTGGATTACTTTTTGTCTTGCATTAGGAGGTTTCGTGCAGTCTTGGGGGAATGGTCATTCAGCAATGCCAACCCTGAAATTGTTTTGGAAAATTGGGCAGGTAAGAAGGGAGCTTAAATCTTGGAGTGTGGAGGAATTTCAGGCTCTTTCTCTCAAAAGAAAAAAAAGTCGCGAAAGAAATCCTAAAGACGGCAAACTTGTTGAGTGGAGTGGAGTTTTAGTGACCCAGCTCCTAGAAGAGGCATTAGCTCCTCTTGCTTTAGAGCAAAAGGCCCTCATTGATCTTCTGGTATTGACTGACGACCAGGGACGCTCTGTGACTGTTTCTCGAGCTTTGACGATTAAGTATCCCCTTTTTTTAGCTGATCGTTGGAGTGATGGGCCTCAGCTGGAGCGCGGACACTTTGTCTGTGTGGTTCCTTGGACGAGTTGTCCTAAAATTTTGAAAGAAGAAGTGCCTTTAGAAATGTATTTTCTTTCGAAGCTCGTAAGTATCGAGTTTACGAGTTACCAAGATCGTTTTTCTGAGTATCTGCTGAAAAAAAGAACTGATCCTGGTTCCATGCGTGGAGAAAGGCTTTTCGTAGAAAACTGTCTGAGTTGCCATCATACGGCTATGCGTTCTCCTCGCTGGTCGTTGGATTTATTTAATCAAAAGCATTCTTTAGGTTTTTTCTCTTCGTCAGAAAAGGTAGGCTCTCCCTTAATTCAATCGATTCACTGGGATTCGAAGCATTGGAAATTGCTTGAGCGTTATTGGGAGGATTATGCATTAGAAAATACTTCCTCAAAAGCTTCATGGGAACGTCGCATCAACTTGTGAACATGCTTTACATCTGAGCTCGGATTGTGCGATGAAGAGGCATGAGTGCTCAGGTGCGTGTTCGTTTTGCGCCTTCTCCTACGGGCTTTTTACATGTAGGGGGGGTACGTACAGCTTTATTTAATTGGCTTTATGCCCGTCATCACGGGGGTCAGTTCTTTTTGAGGATTGAAGACACGGATAGGCAGAGGTCTCGTGCTGAATTTACAGAAGATATTTTAGAGACATTGCGATGGTTGCATTTAGATTACGAGCAAGAGCCTTGGTACCAAAGCCAAAGGCTTTCTCGGTACCGTCATCAAGTTGAGGAGCTCATTGATCGGGGGCATGCTTATCGTTGTGTTTGTTCGGAGAGTGATGTGGATCAGATGCGAGTGGAGGCTAGTGAGGAAGGAAAAAGACCACAGTATGACAGGCGTTGTCGTAATTTAAATCTTCCTGATAGAGGTACCTATGTGGTGCGAGCGAAAATTCCTTTAGAGG
>DAISZI010000117.1:0-5710 GCA_036824885.1 Oligoflexia bacterium | reverse complement strand
ATAAACAGTCTCATTGGCTTGTTGTATCGCTTTTGTGATGGTGGTGATGGGATCGTAAGAGCTAGTTTTGACTTCTTTTTCAACGAACTTAAAAATACTTTCTACGGTGGTAGAACTTGCCGTTTCTCCTCCTTGATGCCCTCCCATACCATCCGATACCAAAAAAAGACCTAGATCAGGGTAGGATCCTACAGTGTCTTGATTTTTTTTTCTTTTTTTGCCTATGTCGGTTAATGATCCGACTTTCAATTGCATCTGAGTTTCATACCACGGTACTTGAATTCTTAAAGAAAATTTTTATTTTTTATGTATCATCAAAAATTTGACATTTATTGTTTTTACTTGATACTTAGAATGAAGTATGTCACATGGGAGGGGGAAGTCGTTGATCCAGGGATAGGGGGGGTATCGATGGAATCAAGCGGAGATTCTGTTTCAGGGGAAAAATGGTTTGAGATTCTCAAGGATTCTGAGTCGATAGAAGCATTTAAGCAGTTTCATTGGGAAGGCACATTTGACAATTATTTGGATATTATAAAAAAAAATCCGAGTGTTTGTCGTAATGCTTTCCAGCGTATGTATGACATGATTCTTTCATGGGGTAGCAGTTCGTACGTTGAGCATAAAAAGAACATCGTAAGGTATCATTTTTTTGATGATCCTTTAGAGCAGGGGCGCGATGCTGTTTTTGGTCTTGATCTTCCTTTGATGAAGTTAGTGCATTTTTTCAAGTCAGCCGCTTATGGTTATGGTACCCAAAAACGCGTGCTTTTATTACATGGTCCGGTGGGTTCAGCAAAATCGACCATTGCTCGACTTTTAAAAAAAGGCATTGAAAAATATTCTCGCCAGGATGAGGGGGTACATTATACCTTCAAGTGGGTAGATGAAAAATCGACCGATCAGATTTTAGGAAATCAAACAGAAATGCGCTGTCCTATGCATGAGGAACCCCTCAAGCTCATTCCTGAAGATTTGCGTCCTAAAATTTTACAAGCCTTGCAGAAAGATTCTGGAGATCAGGTTAAAATTGTGGGGGATTTGTGCCCTTTATGTCGTTTTATTCAAAGTGCTTTTTTAAAAAGATACCAGGGTGATTTTAGGAAGGTTTTAGATCACGTGCGTGTTCAAAGACTCATTCTATCAGAAAAAGATCGTATTGGCATTGGTACTTTTCAGCCTAAAGATGAAAAAAATCAGGATTCCACCGAATTAACGGGAGACATTAATTATCGAAAAATCGCAGAATATGGATCTGATTCTGATCCTCGAGCTTTTAATTTTGACGGAGAGTTTAATATTGCCAATCGAGGCATCGTAGAATTCATAGAAGTGCTAAAGTTAGACGTGGCTTTTTTGTATGATTTACTGGGAGCTTCTCAGGAACATAAAATTAAACCTAAAAAATTTCCACAAACAGATATTGATGAAGTAATTTTAGGGCATACCAATGAGCCTGAATTTAAAAAACTTCAAAATAATGAGTTTATGGAAGCCTTGCGAGATCGAACGGTGAAAATTGATATACCCTATATCACTAAGTTAAAAGAAGAAGTTCGTATTTACGAAAAAGACTTTAATGCTAAAAAAATCAAAGATAAACACATTGCTCCTCATACCATTGAAGTAGCAGCTATGTGGGCTATCTTAACCCGATTAGAGCATCCTAAAAAAAACAGCCTTTCTTTAGTTCAGAAACTCAAACTTTACGATGGTAAAACCTTGACAGGGTATACCGAAGATCATGTCAAAGAATTAAGAAAAGAGTGCCTTCGAGAAGGTTTGGAAGGTATTAGTCCTCGATATGTTCAGGATAAAATATCCAATGCTTTGGTGAATGATAAAAATGGAGATATTCATTGCGTCAATCCATTTATGGTCATGAATGAGTTAGAGGGAGGATTGAAAAATCATGCACTCATTGGAAGTGATGAAAAACGAAGGGAGTATCGTGAATTACTTTCTTGGGTGAAGCAAGAATATGAAGATATTGTAAAAAATGAAGTACAAAGAGCTATTTCAGCAGATGAAGATGCTATTGCAAAACTTTGTTCTAATTATATTGATCATGTGAAAGCTTTTACTCAGCGTGAAAAAGTTAAAAACAAGTATACCGGTCAAAATGAAGAGCCTGATGAGAGGTTGATGCGATCGATCGAAGATAAGGTCGATATTGCAGAAAGCCGCAAGGACGATTTTCGAAGAGAGATCATGAACTATATTGGCGCTCTTGCGATTGAAGGACGTATTTTTGATTATAGAACAAATGAACGATTGCATAAAGCTTTAGAGCTTAAACTTTTTGAAGATCAAAAAGATACGATTAAATTGACGTCTTTGGTTTCTAATGTGATTGATCGAAGCACTCAGGAAAAAATTGATATCGTAAAAACAAGATTAATCAAAAATTATAAATACTGTCAGATTTGCTCTACGGATGTTTTAAATTTTGTAGCAAGTATTTTTGCTCGAGGGGACGTGAAAAAAAGAGCATGACGGATCGTATTTATCAAGATCATGCTCGGTTTCGAGCAATCGTTAAAGGAAAGATTAAGCAAGATTTGAAGAAGTATATCGCGCATTCTGAAATGATTGTTAAAAAAGGAAAAGATCAAGTTAGGATTCCTTTGCCACAAATCGATATTCCTCAGTTTCGTTTTGAAAATAAGCAGCAAGCAGGAGTGGGGCAAGGAAGTGGTAATATTGGAGATCGGGTTCAACCTTCAGTATTAGGGAAAGCAGGAGGCCAATCTTCTGAACATGCTTTAGAGGTAGATTTTACGTTAGAAGAATTAGCTGAAATGCTAGGAGAACAATTAGAACTTCCTAAAATTGAACCTCGAGAAAATAAGGTATTAAAATCTAAAACAGAAAAATATACAGCTATTGCTCATGTAGGACCTAGTGCTTTAAGGCATTTTAAAAGAACTTTTCGTGAAACTCTTTGTAGGCAGATGATATCTGGTCTTTATGATCCTGATCATCCTGTGATCATTCCTATCAAAAAAGACATGCGTTATCGTTCTTGCAAAAGTGATATTCGCCATGAAACAAATGCTGTCATCATTTATATGATGGATGTTTCTGGATCCATGGGGGATGAACAAAAAGAAATTGTACGAACAGAAACTTTTTGGATTGATACCTGGTTACGCTCGCAATACCGTGCTATTGAAACGCGTTATATTATTCATGATGCTATTGCACGTGAAGTTGATGAAGATACTTTTTTTAAAACACGTGAATCAGGAGGAACATTGATTAGTTCTGCTTATAAATTGTGCGAAAAAATTATTGAAACTGACTATTCGTTTTCCGATTGGAACATTTATCCTTTTCATTTTTCTGATGGGGATAATTGGTCCGGTGAAGATACTCAGTTTTGTCTTCAAGTTTTGGAACAAAAGTTGCTCGCTTTCTCTAATGTTTTTTGTTATGGACAAGTAGAGTCACGCTATGGATCAGGGCAATTTTTAAAAGATTTAAAAGGCCATTTTGGTACTGAGAATCATCGTGTTATTTTGTCACAAATTCATAATAAAGAAGGCATTTTGCAATCAATCAAATATTTTTTAGGCAAAGGAAAGTAAGTGTCTTCTTTGTATACAAGTAGCAATTTGACTTCTCAGATAATTCAAGTGCAAAATCAGATGAAGTCGTATGCGAAAGAATATGGTTTAGATTTTTTTGAAGTTATTTTTGAGATGGTAGACTCTAATCAAATTAATTCGATTGCTGCATTAGGTGGATTTCCTATTCGTTATTCTCATTGGAGGTTTGGTATGGATTACGATCAGATCTCTCAAGGATATGACTGGGGTTTGCATAATATTTATGAAATGGTCATCAACAATGATCCTGCCTACGCTTATTTAATGAAATCTAACAACTTAGTAGATCAAAAGATGGTTATTGCTCATGTCTATGGTCATGTAGATTTTTTTAAGAATAATTATTGGTTTTCTAAGACTAATCGTAAGATGCTTGATCAAATGGCGAATCATGCCGTAAAAATTCAAGCATTCATGGATCGTTTGGGGCAAGATAAGGTCGAGCGTTTTATTGATCATTGCTTATCTATCGAGAACCTCATTGATGCTTATGCTCCTTTTTGTAGTTCTTCTCAAAAGGCAGAGGAAGAGAATATCCAGGAACCAGGAAAGCTTCAAAGTCATCGAGGTTATATGGAAAACTATATGAATCCTGAAGCCTTTTTGGAAGAACAAAAAAAGAAAATTCAGGCAAATTTTGATGCTAAAAAAAATCCATCTCATCCTCAGAAAGATGTACTTTTATTTCTTTTAGAAAATGCTCCTTTGGAGGATTGGGAATATGATGTTCTTTCAATGATTCGACAAGAAGCTTATTATTTTATTCCTCAAGCACAAACAAAGATCATGAATGAAGGTTGGGCTTCTTATTGGCATTCTAAAATGATGACCGAAAAAGCACTTCAGGACTCAGAAGTCATTGACTTTGCGGATCGTCATGCGTCCATCATGGACACGCAATCAGGAAGATTGAATCCTTATAAAATAGGACTTGAGCTTTATCGAGATATTGAAGATCGTTGGAATCGTGGAAGATTTGGAAAAGAGTACGAAGAGTGCGAGAACATGACCGAGAAGTCTAAGTGGGATCAGCAATTGGGATTAGGTCGACAAAAGATTTTTGAGGTACGTCGTGTTTGTAATGATGTAACGTTCATTGATGAGTACCTGACCGAAGAATTTGTCCAACGGTTTGAGCTATATACTTATGGTTTCAATCGTCGTACCGAGCATTATGAAATTACCAGTCGTAATTTCAAGGAAGTCAAAGAAAAGCTTCTTTTCCAATTAACTCATTTAGGACAACCGTTCATTTATGTCGTAGATGGTAATTTCCAAAATCAAGGAGAGCTTTTACTTTGGCACAAACATCAAGGGTTAGACTTAGATCTCAACTGGATGCAAGAGACCCTGCGAGCTATCAGTGCCATTTGGAAGCGTCCAGTCTCTCTTGATTTAGAAATAGAGGGTAAAAAAAAGATCTATAGTTATCGTGATGGAGCATTGATAGAAAAATCGAAAGCAATCTAATTAATTTTTCTAAGTTGAATCACTTCGTCCTTTTGGGTCGTTTGAAAGAAAAAACGGTGAGTTCAGTGCTTGTTGGATGCATTTTGAAATTCACTGAAGTGAGCAGGAATGAAGATCAAAGGTATTCAAAGCATTGAGGAATTGCTGATCGTACAAAAAATATCTTTTCTGTATTTTTTTCATTTTTTCTAAAAATTTTAAAATCGTGCGCCCTGTATGCGCAAGAACTAGGCTGGTGGAATGCCAGTTCCGGCCCTGAAAGGAGGGAATGGATAGACCAAAATCCAGGGTGCCTAAAGAAATCAAGTTACCTGAGGAAGGAATAACAGTTTGAGGGATGAGGGATCTGAAGAAAGATGAAGTCTGTGGCCCAAACGCAAGTGAACCTCTGTAAGGCAGGTCTTTGGGGTCGAGTAGCGATGATTATGAAGACCCAAAATCCTTTCCGTAACACAGTGCAAGTAAGTGGGTGAATAGAGATTGAGTGGTTAGTGCCCCGGGGAAGAGCTTTGGTGACTGAGACAACGTAACTACGACGTATGATCTCTGCAGTGAACCAGAGATGGGGAACTAGGGAGCAAGAGCTCTCCGATGAAACCGTAGTAGTCGTAAAACCAGGAGCCGATGAG
>DAISZI010000116.1:0-5724 GCA_036824885.1 Oligoflexia bacterium | reverse complement strand
TCGCACTCCGAGAAGTAAACTCATGGCTTCTACTAAATTGGATTTTCCTGCTCCAGTCTCTCCTGAAATGATGGTCAGTCCCTGCTGAAAGTGAATTTCTGCAAGTTCTACCACGGCCATGTTCTTGATTCTCAGGGTTTCTAACATTAGTCCCGAACTCCAAATTTTAGCTTTTCTCTTAAAAGACTAAAAAAATCGCGGTCACTTGAGGCAATAATTTTTAAGGAATGTTTTTTATAGCATTTAACGATGACAATGTCATCTTCTTTCATGTCGATGGCATCTTGACCGTCTAAAGTCAGCAGCACATGGCCTGGGCGATCATTCAAGCAGATTTTTACTTGAGCACTATCCGGTAAGACCAAGGGTCTGAGTGTGAGGCTGTGCGCACAAATGGGGGCAAGGATCAAAGCAGGCAGTGTGGGCTCCACGATGGGTCCTCCCGCAGCAAGGGCATAAGCAGTAGACCCCGCGGGAGTACTGATGATGATCCCGTCAGCTCGTACCTGGTGTACCCAGTGATCATTCACCCAGACGTTCATTCCAATGATTCTTGCTATGGCTCCTTTGGAAATCACGGCATCATTAACGACCGGGCCTTCGTAAATGATTTCACCCTTGCGTTGGAGTCTGACTTCTAGCAAATAGCGATGATTTAATAGAGGGGGCACACCCTGGATAAGTGATTGTAGGGTGGGGATGGCTTCGCTTTGTTTGATCTCCGTGAGAAAGCCCAGCCGACCCATATTCACACCCATAATGGGAACGCTGCGCTCACGAATCAAGCGGGCGACACTTAAGAAAGTGCCATCTCCTCCTAAAACTACAATGATATCGCATTGCATCATTAAGTCTGACTTGGGAAGAATCTGGAGGTTGATTTTTTCCTGGTACAAAGATTCTATCTTTTTGGCTAATGTTTTGGATTCATCTGCAAAAATGACCGCTACATTTTGAGTGAGAAGAAATTGGACTATTTCTTTCGCAAAAAGGGCGGCTTCAGGTTGCCGGTGCTTGATGACAAAGCCAATGGTTCGAATAAGAGGGAGTTCTTGCATTTCTCAAAAGAATCGTTGAATTAAATGCCTAACGTTTCAGAATTGAATGGATGGATCATGGTTTATTGCGCGGTTTAGCTGATGTTCTGAGACAAAATGCATAAGGTGCAGGGTGTCTCGGCAACCCATGCGAGATCGTTGTAACTCTGCAAGAAGAACAAGTCAAATCCGGTGAGAGCGTCCATTGCCGAAGTGGATCCGAGTTTTTCAAGAAATGAGGGGGGGGTTTCCCAAGAACTTTAGAAGTTTCTTGGAGAATCTGAGACAATCTTTATCGATTTTATTGAATCGTTCCAATAAAGACGGTAAAGTCGCACTTTGTTATTGTTTTTATTTTTTAAAAGTTATACTCGTGAAGTCTTGTTGAAAGGGTTTGGGATTTTTAGAACTGAGTGAGGTACTCGTTTCTAAGTCCTGGACTATTTTTAAACACAAAATCTTGTGTTTAAAAAGTAAATTTAAAAAAAGAAACCGTGAAACGAACATTTTATGGAACACAAAATCAGAATTAAGCTAAAAGCATTTGACTATCGCGTACTGGATCAATCAGTTTGGGAGATCGTGAATACTGCCAAGCGGACCGGGGCTACGGTGAGGGGTCCTATTCCTTTGCCGACGGTGATGAATAAGTATTGCGTTCTTCGGTCTCCTCATGTAGACAAGAAATCTCGCGAGCAGTTCGAGATTCGAACACATAAGCGTCTTCTGGATATCTTGGAGCCTACGCAGCAGACGGTAGATTCTTTGATGAAATTGGATTTGTCGGCTGGAGTGGATGTAGAGATTCGTTCTTGAGGCTGGTGGCGAAACGGTCTCGGTCCGGTGCTCAATGGTGAAAAAGACTTCTGAGACCTTGAAACCGATAAGAAATTTGTGCAAGTAGTGGGTTCTGACGGTGTTTGAACAGGGTGCCGTTTTGGGACATTTTTTGGAGATTGTATGGAAAAAGCATCTGAAACGAAGGAAACTCCGGTCTCTGAGTCCTCAGTTTCACGAACGTCAGTTAGTTTGAAGAAGGGTCGAGGCGGTATATTGGGTGTCAAAGCGGGCATGACTCAGATTTTCAACGATCGCGGAGATTGTATTGCAGTTAGCGTGATTGATTTGAAACCTAATTTCATCACTCAGTTAAAAACGGTAGAAAAAGAAGGATATCAGGCAGTTCAGATCGGATTTTTGGAGAAAAAGTCCGCTAATCTTCCCGAGCGAGGGCATGTGAGTCGTGCAAAGAGTTCCGGTTTTTACCATTATCAGGAGTTTGCTCTTCCTGAGCCGGGAGCTTTGGAAGGTTTGGCTGAGGGTCAATTGCTTTCTGCAGAGTTTTTGCAGGAAGGGGATTGGGTTGATTTGACTTCGGTGAGCAAGGGGAAAGGTTTTCAGGGGGGGATGAAACGCTACCATATGGCGGGTGGTAAAAAAAGTCATGGGGCCTCGTTGTCGCATAGACAATTGGGTTCGATTGGAAACCGCGCTGATCCAGGTAGGTGTTTTAAAAATAAAAAGATGGCAGGTCAGATGGGCAATAAGCGTGTGACCGTACAAAAGGTTCGCGTAGCTCGGGTGGATTTAGAGAATCGATTATTGCTGGTACAGGGAAGTATCCCTGGTTCCATCAGTTCTGTGGTGATGGTACGAAAAACAGTGAAGAACTTGAAGCAGAGAGCGGTATGATTGCGGAGAAAATAGTAGGCAAGCAATGCCTACATTAGATTTAAGAGATCAAAATAATAGTAAAATAGGTAGCGTCGATCTTCTGGATGATGTTTTTGGGGTCAAAGTGAATATCCCCTTAGTGCATCAGGTGCTCAAGGCTCAGTTAGCGGCGCGTCGTCAAGGTACGGCTAAGACCAAGACGAAAGGTGAGGTACGAGGAGGCGGACGCAAGCCCTTTAAGCAAAAAGGGACAGGAAATGCACGTCAGGGTTCCAATCGTTCTCCTTTGCATCCAGGTGGGGGTCAGACGTTTGGGCCTCAGCCACGTTCTTACAGTCAAAAAACTCCGAAAGAAATGGTCCGAGGAGCTTTAAGAAGCGCTCTTTCTGACCGGGTTAAGTCTGAAAGACTGCTGGTAGTGAATGCTTTTCATTTAGAGAAGATCAAAACTCAGGAGCTTTACCGTCTTCTAAGGGATCAGTGGAAACTTGATCAGTTGCTCATTGTGGATCATGCCAATTTAAATTTAGAGCTTTCAGGGCGTAATATCCCGCATTTAAAAATCCTCAAACAAGAGGGATTGAATGTGTACGATATTCTTCGCAGTGAGTGGATGATCATAACTCAGCAGGCAGTGCAGTCGATTGAAGCACGACTGGGATCTGCCAAGCTAGGACAGGTGGGGTGATTCATGCAGCAATGGTATGATACCATTCGAAGGCCTATTCAAACTCAAAAGAGTGTGGCACTTCAGGAGATTATCAGTCGTTATACCTTTGAGGTTGCTATTCAGGCTACTAAGCCTGAAGTTAAGCAAGCAGTAGAAGCCTTGTTTTCTGTGAAGGTGCTCAGTGTGCGAACGACGATTGTCCACGGTAAATTCAAACGTGCCGGTGGCTTGATGCGCAAGCGTCCTAACTGGAAAAAAGCTTTAGTGACTCTCGTGCCTGGTCAAAAAATCGACTTTTACGCAAAGAAAGGGGTTGCTCATGGCAGTGCGCTCGTTTAAGCCCGTGACTCCTACGCTTCGTTACCAAACGGTGGCTGATTTTTCGGTACTTACTCCGAAGAAAAAGCAGCCGGCTAAGCCAAGACGACTGAAGACTTCCCTGTGTGGGACGGGGGGTCGCAATCAGTTTGGAAAAATGACCGTGCGTCATCGAGGCGGTGGACATAAGCGTAAGTACCGTGTGATTGACTTCAAGCGTGATAAGTTAGAGGTCCCAGGTAAGGTCGCTTCCTTAGAGTATGATCCTAATCGGACTGCATACATTGCTCTCTTGCATTACCGTGATGGAGATAAGCGTTACATCATCGCTCCTTTGCATTTGAAGGTAGGCGATACCGTGGTGGCAAGCTCCGAGGCTGATATTCAGCCAGGAAATCATCTTCCCTTGTCTTTCATTCCGGTGGGAACGCTCATTCACAATCTTGAGGTCGAGCCCGGTCATGGAGGGAAGCTGACCCGCTCTGCCGGGAGTTTTGCTCAATTGATGGCCAAAGAAGGGGATTATTGCCAGGTAAAAATGCCAAGTGGCGAGATTCGTTTCTTGCATGCACGTTGTCGTGCTTCTATCGGTCAGGTTTCTAATGTCGATCACGAAAACATTACTTTAGGTAAGGCAGGTCGTAGTCGTTGGTTGGGTATTCGTCCTACCAACCGAGGTGTTTCTATGAACCCTATTGACCATCCTCATGGAGGTGGTGAAGGTAAGTCCTCCGGAGGGGGTCATCCTCGAACCCCTTGGGGTGTTCCGACGAAGGGTTATAAAACTCGACATAATAAGCGTACGGATGCGTTTATTGTGAAACGAAGGCGTTAAAGGAGAGTTACGGTGGCGCGTTCTATTAAAAAAGGTCCTTTCTGTGATGATCATCTCATGAAGAAAGTTCAGTCTGCTCGGCAAGCACAGGATCGTAAACCTATTAAAACTTGGTCTCGTCGTTCTACGGTCTTGCCAGATTTTGTGGGAATGACATTTGGGGTGCACAACGGCAGGAAGTTCATTCCTGTTTATGTCACGGAAAATATGGTGGGTCATAAATTAGGTGAATTTGCTGTGACTCGTACTTTTCATGGGCATACGGCTGCGGATAAAAAAGCCGCTGATACATCGAAATCTGGATCGAAGTAGGAGAAGTCCATGGAGGTAAATGCAAAACTGAGTTTTATTCGAATTACGCCTAGGAAATTAGGTCTTTTAGCTGATGAAGTACGCGGGAAGAATATTGGAGAAGCCTTAGCTTGTTTAAAATTTTCTCCGAGAAAAAGAGCGGCGAAGTACTTGTATGAGCTTTTAAAAAGCGCTGCCTCTAATGCGAATCAGCGTGGAGCTGCTGATATAGATACTTTTTATGTGAAGACTATTTTAGTAGGTAAGGCTAATTCGTTCAAAAGGTTGCAGACTCGAGCTAAGGGCTCAGGTCATAGAATCATCAAACGAAACGCTCACGTACGTGTCGTGCTAGCTGAGCGGTAGTGAGGAGATCATGGGTCAAAAAGTAAATCCGGTAGGCTTTCGGTTAGGTATTACGCGTACTTGGGACAGTCGTTGGTTTTCCAAGAGGGATTACGCTCGACTTTTGCATGAAGATCTTCGAGTAAGAAGTTATCTGAAAGAAAAATTGCATGGTTCAGGTGTCGCTCGCATTGAGATTGAGCGTGCTGCAAGCAAGGTGAAGATCAATGTACACACCTCTCGTCCCGGAATTGTAATTGGGAAGAAGGGTGCGGGTGTGGAGTCTTTGAAGGCTGCCGTGCAGAAGCTTTCAAAAAATGAAGTTTTTTTGAATATTATCGAAGTAAAAAAACCGGAATCCAATGCCGTTTTAATTGCAGAAAATGTTGCTTCTCAGCTGGAAAAGCGTGTGGCTTTTCGTCGGGCTATGAAGAAGTGTATGACGGCGGCATTTAAGCAAGGTATTCGAGGCATTAAGATTCGAGTTGCCGGACGTTTAGGTGGGGCAGAGATTGCTCGTACGGAATGGTATAGCGAGGACAGTGTTCCGTTGC
>DAISZI010000364.1:0-1394 GCA_036824885.1 Oligoflexia bacterium | reverse complement strand
AAATCTAACTGAGCTGGCAAAGCACCTGCCCGAAGAACAATGGCTAAATCTTTAGCCTCCTTCAACATCAGATCCCCATCCCCTCTTCCTAAGGTAATCTGACCTTTGCCTCCTCCGATACGGGTTTGAATCACAGGAGCGGAATGCACCACCCCGTCTAAAACAATGGCTAACCTGCCTCCGACATGATCCCCAGTTAATTTCTCAAACTGGGTAGCTCCATGAGGATTCAAAACAAACGAAACATAAGGCTGATGGGTCTCAGGATCCATTTGCACTGAAGCATCTTGCAAATCCCTCCCAGTGACTTCTGCCTTCGCGATAAGAAGGTAAGGTGTTTTAGAAATTTCCCCCGATTGCCCTCGATCAAAAGCCACTTCATCCGCTTGTGGAATACGAGATCGCATGAAATCATTGAGTTTTTTGAGATACTCAGAAAATTTCTGTCCCTGGGAACTCAACTGACTCTCTTTTTCTACTTGAGCAATCATTTGAGATAAATCCAGTTCTCTCATTTTCTGATCGTCGACCACTTTAAATTCTAATTGAGCGGTACGGCCAATGAGCTCTTTGGCCCGATCGATTTCTTTTACCCCGGGAAGTTCCACCACCACCCGATCCGTACCCTGTCTCGTAATCAAAGGCTCCGTAACCCCAAATTCATCAATACGATTGCGAATGACCTCAATACTCTGATTGACAGTTTTATCCTTCACTTCCGAACGATAATCATGAGAAAGACCTAATTCAAATTGGCCCGACTTTTCTCCCGCTAAACGCAAGGACCAAAATTCTTTTTTTAAAAGACGATGAAAATCCTCACGCTGATCAGGGTCAAAAGAAACAAAAATTCTCGGATCTTCTCCCGTTCCCACAACCGAACCCACCTGAGGAGAGCGCGGCATTTTTTTGTCTGAATCCTTCTCTCGCTTCTCTGAAATCTTCTCCCGGTTCTCTAAGAGCTTCTCCTTAAGGCTTGAAGCTTGACGTAAAAGTACATCCCGATAGACCTTGTGAAAATCCACCCCCAGAACCAAATAGACCCCGCCTTGAAGATCAAGGCCTAAATTCATCTTCTGCTTCCAAGGAAACCTAGTCGTTTGAAGATCCAACCGAGCAAGTGTAGGGTAAAGACAAAAACCTGCAAGAACGATAGAAACACCCAGGAAAAAACAACGACCCCACCAAGAACGTGACATGGCGACCCCTAACCGGAAGACTTTTCCTGAAAATCCTTAAGCGACCCCTTACGAGCTACCTGCGTCTTCATCATTTTCACCCGCACCTGATCTGCTATTTCAACCGTTACCACTTGATCCGTGATCCCCCTCAGGGTACCCAGCATACCTGAATGAAGGATTACCTCATCTCCTACCTTCAAACCCGTAAGCATG
>DAISZI010000115.1:0-5747 GCA_036824885.1 Oligoflexia bacterium | reverse complement strand
AACACCTGCAATTCCCAAAAAAGAACCGATCAAGGATGCTAAATCCATCACCCTACTCCTTTGACATCATCTAAAGGAGAAAAACCAATCACTTTTTTTTTAAAATGAATCACCAAAGAAACAATTGTTTCGATGTCTTCTTTGACCATCATTTTTTCCCCCACTGTCAAAGAAATTACAGTATCTGGAGTAGACTCAATGCTTAAAATTAAATCACAATTGAGAATAAAAGAAACTCCATTCAGTCTTGTCAGCCGGATCATCTCCACCTCCTGAAACGAGACTATACATCATTAAGAGATAAAAAAAAGCAACGATACTAATCTTGACAAGATCAGAATCTTTAGGTAGATTCCTGACACCATGCTAACTGCATCAAAAAATAGTCTTTTTCAGAAAAATTCTTTCTATCCTGCCTGGATCTGGGTATCTGGCGCAATTTTTTATATCTATCAATACATCTTAAGGATGTCTTCGAGCATTATGGTAGATGACCTCATGCATTCTTTTAAAATTGATGCTTCTGAGTTGGCACATTTATCCTCTTTATCTATGTACTCTTACGCTATCATGCAAATTCCTGCTGGACTTTTAATTGATCGCTTGGGAATACGAACGATTCAACTTTTTTCCATTTCTATGTGCTTATCTGGAACAAGCTTATTTATTGCTTCTCATCAATTATGGGTTGCAGAGCTAGGAAGAGTCCTCATTGGCATCGGAGGTTCTTCAGCCTTTATTTGTATCAACAAAATAAGCTGCGAATACTTTCCTCCTTTAAGAAGAAGCTTTTTAATCGGACTCGCTTTGGCTGCAGGAACGGTAGGAGCCTATTCAGGAAGCAATATCATTGCTTTTTTTATAAAAACCATCAGCTGGCAAAAGATTCTTTTTTATCTGAATTTTTTTGGAATTTTTTCTTTTTTATTGAGCTGGTTTTTTATTCCATCTAGATCATCTCAGAAATATAAAAATTCTTCTTTATTTTCAGAACTAATGCGTTTGACTTTTATGAAAGAAATGTGGATTTATTCTATTATCGCTTTAGGCGTTTATCTTTGTATGTCTGTTATTGCTGACCTATGGGGGATTTCTTATATTATAAATAGATTTAATGTTGAAAAACAATTAGCAGCAAATATCGTTTCTTTGATGTATATCGGAACATGCTTAGGAAGCTTGATATTAAGCTTTCTTGCAGATTATTTTCAAAATAAACTCTTTTTTATTAAATATAGCACTTATGCTTTATTTTTTTGTACAGGAATATTAATTTTTTGCCCTTTGATTCATCTTTTTTTATTGAGTTTGTTATTTCTTATTATAGGATTTTTGTGCGGTTCAACTATACTTTGCTATTCTAGGATTTCCGAATACGTTCCTCAAAAAACAATCGCAACAACCACTGGATTCATGAATTGCATTGTCATGCTCTCAGGAGCATGGATTGCTGAAAAAGTGGGTCATTTATTGGATTTTTTTTGGAAAGGCGCCCTAAATCCGAATGGCACTCGCTGGTATTCGATTGAAAATTACCAAAAATCACTTTCTTTAATATTAATCGTTATGGTCTTTTCTGTGATAAGCACTTTTTTCATGAATCAAGATCGACCTGTTTTGAAACAATAAACGCCATGCCTTCTTCACATTTTTTCAAAAAAGTACAATAACGACACTCAAAACTTGGCCTAGCCTCTGCTTTTTCTCCAGCAATAATAGCTTTTGCTTTTTGTGCTAGTTGATAAATATCTATTTTTCCCAATGAAATGGGGAAGGTTTTTACTTGTTCAGGTGTGATATTCACAATCAAAGCTTCCATGCCAGAAAATTCAGGCTGAAGAATCGATAAAGCAAGAGCATAAAGCTCCATTTGTGTTTGATAAACCTGACGGATCATCCACAAAGTCTTAGGTTTTCTGGTTATTTTAAAATCCAAAAGAGAATAAAAAAAAGAGTCTCCTTGTTTTTTCGCAAAAACACGATCTATTTTTCCAATAAGAATTTCTCCATAAACTGAAACTTCAAAAGCAAGCTCTTTCCAAATTTTGGTACTGAAATCAGCAGGCTGCATCCATTCGCAAGAAGAAGCCCATTCAAAAATTTTACTTGCTTGAAAATTTTGTGAACCCAAATGCTCTGTTTCTAATTTTTTAAAATCCAAAGTTTCTAAATAAGCGTGCACCTGCATACCTAAAGTACGATCTGCTTCAACCACCTCTTGATCTAAAAAATCAGAACTACTTGCTTCTTGAATCACTTCAGGCGAAAGTAAATGCCAAGCATAAGACTTTGGGCATCGAGATAATAAACTCCACTCGCTCACACTATGACGCGATCTCACTAAACGAGGCTGAAAACTTGATTTTTGAATAGACACTTTTTTAGGTTTTTCTTCAATGGAAGAAAAGGATATTTTTTCGGGACTTTTTAAAATCTCAAATCCTTCTTTTTGAGTCTCAATCCAGGATCCCCAACAATCCTCTTGAAAACAAGAAACACCTTCAATTTGAGATCTTTCTTCCGGACATACCAAAATCAATTGATCTTTTGCACGAGTAAGCGCAACGTAAAAAAGACGTTTGCTTTCTTCTAAATTTTTTCTTTTTTCCATTTCGCGCCAACGTATTTCTGCACCATCTTTACGCGAACGACTTCCATTCTTTTCTCTTTTTCCCAAATAAGCACCTTGCTTACGATCCCAAAATAGCAAGGGAGCTGTTTCACGAAAAACCTTATCTTCAAAATCTAAAAGAATCACTTGGGAAAATTCTAAACCTTTTGATCCATGAAGCGTTAAAATTTTCAGTTTTCCAGTACTATCAGCAGGTGGCACATCACGCTCTTTTCTCTTTTCTTCTAAACACTTTCCAAAAAAAGAAATAACTTCATGAAAATTCCAACCCGAAGAAGATAAAGCTTCTGCACGGCACCAAAGACCCAACAAGGAAACAGATAATCCCTCTATCTCTTGGAGCAATAAATGCTCCAAAATTTGTCCAGGTCTCAGTATTTTCTCTTTTAAAGGCATTAAACTTTTCGCTATGGGATGCTCAGAAGCAAAAAAAGGTCTTTGAAAAGTACGATCTTCATGGACCCACTGATCCAAACAAGCATCAGAAATACGCATCCAAGGAGCCCTCAAAAAAGTAGCTCCTGATAAAGTATTTTGAGGATTCTCCCACCACTTTAAAAAACAAACTAGTTCTTGAATGCGAGGATCTTCCCAAAAAAAACCACCACTTCCCATAATAAATGGAATTTTAGCGGCAATCATCGCTTGAATCCATTTTTCATTGCCTCGAATACGACGACATAAAAGAGCCATTTTATCTAAACTATCTTTTGGCTGTGCTTGAATCCATCTGGCTAAATCTTCTGGTTGTCGCACTTTCAATTTAAAAACACCTGTCTCAGATTCATCATCACGAACAGCCACTAAAGGCTCAAATGGCATTTGCGAAGCAATAAATAATGGCTCACACAATTTATTTACAAAATATAGAATTTTGGGAACACTTCGATAATTGCAAGTAAGCGACTTCCTCACAGGAAGAGAAAGACAGTATTCTTCAAAAACACTGACATCAGCATCTCGAAAACGATAAATAGACTGTTTAGGATCTCCTACCACACAAAGATTAGATCTATCTTTTCTTGCTAATTTCCACAAAATTTTAGCTTGCAAGGGATTGGTATCTTGAAATTCATCGATTAAAATTAAATCTAATTTTTTATGATAATAGTTTTGAACGCAAGTATTTTCCAAAACTTCATCGGCAAAAATTTCTAGATCATTAAAATCTAAAACTCCCTCTTTTTTTTTCAAAAGACTATAATACTTCAAAAGAAAGTCACTCACTTTTGCCAAAGCAATACTTTCTTCAGAAAGAGAAGACAACACATTGATTATACCAAAAGGTTGCAATGCTCTCACTCTTTGCAAAAGATCTTCTAAAGTATTCTTCGTTTCTCGATTAAAAAGACATTCTAAACTTTTCTCAATATCTTCTTTCAGATCTCCAAACCAAAGAGACTCTATCGCTTGATCCCAAAACCATTGAGATTCTGATTCTGAAAGAACAGTTCCTATCCCTCCTGGATAATGTAACCGCAAGATACTCGCACAAAGCCCATGAATAGTCGTCATGGTATTTTGAAAAAGGTGTTTAGTATCGCAAAGCTTGGAAAATTTTTCTTTTAAATCTCTTGCTGATTTTTCAGTAAAAGAAACAGCAACCCATCGAGCATCTGATTTTTTTTCTAATAAAGAAATACATTTAGCGACTAATGTCGTAGTTTTTCCTGAACCTGCTCCGGCAAGAACACATAAACCCTCACCCCAGCAATCAACAACTTGCTTTTGTTCTTCAGAAAGCGAGATGACGGCTTCTTGAAAACCCACAAAGTCCTCCTAAACGACAACGATCGCATTCATCTTTTGGATTTTCAGATCGTGCGCCCACTTGAAATTCCCCCCTCCAATATTCGCTACTAGCCTTCCTGATTTTTTCTTCCAGCATACTCCAAATCTCATCAGGATCTTGCTGTACTAAACTTTTGCTACTAGCACGAACTGCGGTTAACCCTTTCTTCGGATCATTAAAAGCCTCGAAAAAAATCCCCGAGCTACGAGATCCTTCGGTATCCAAGGCTATCAATTGCAACCCTAAAACAGGATGCCCCTGCTTCCATAAAGCAACTGCGTAAAAAGGAAGCTGAAGTCGGTATCCCTTCTCCAAAATCTCCGAAGCATGAGGCATTCTTCCGGAAGTTTTATAATCAATCACGAAAAGTCCATCCCCATAAGCATCCACACGATCGGGAGTTCCAACAATCACCCCCTCCTCTAAAATAAGCTCCAATCTTTGAGATTCTAAATGCATGAGCTGAGCTTCTGAACGATCCAAGTACAAAAGCTCTTTCTCAGAAAAAGTGTCAAGAATACGGCATAACTTGGATTGGATAAACTTCAAAATTCTTTCAGAAAAAAAAAGCCCTTCAGGAGGACTCTTCTTCCACGCTGACTCTAATGCCTGCCGAGCACTCAAGGGAAGACCTTCCTTCAGCGATCGCATCATCAGAAAAACGCAAGCATGCAAAATCTTGCCTTTGACCTCAGGCCATAACTCCACACTGGGCAACCGAAGATCCTTGAGTTTCCACCGATCGTAAGCTAACGCCTGAAAACCGCAACGACTAAATCGATCTAATGTTGATGCACTCAAGGTACCTACTGAACGAGAAAGCTCAATGAACTGAGCTTGCACTTCCTCAATAGGATGCTCTACCAAGAAAAACGAGGGCATTTTTTCTTTCACTTCTACATAAGGAATCTGCATAGCCTTCAATACAGACAGAAGAGATCCCCTCTCCCATCCATCCATCTCGTAATAAGCATCTACCAGCTCTAAATCTTCAACGACATTCCAAGACCTAAGACTCTTGATACGTTCTTCTCTCAATTGAAATCTCGATCGCACTTGAAATTCCGAGCTCAAAAGCTCCCGATCTAAGTCTGAGTACCATCCATCTCCTAAAGAAGCTTCTTGCAACCAATCGGGAGGAAGCCCAAAAATCCAAACTTTCTCAAAATCAATTAAGGAGACTTGATCCAATCGATAAAGATAAACCCCCTTCTCGGGTTTTAAAGTTGAAACAAAAGGCGAAGCCGTTTTTAAATACAAGCGCATCTTCTCTAGCCAAAATAAAAGAGGGGCTTTTTTCGTTTCAAAGCCTAACTTTTTTTC
>DAISZI010000363.1:0-1403 GCA_036824885.1 Oligoflexia bacterium | reverse complement strand
CGTCGTCTCAGGATTTCCGAAAACCACCCCTAATTTCATACGAATCTGGTTAATGAAAATAACTAACGTCTTACTCTTGTGAATGGTACCCGTTAATTTTCGAAGGGCCTGACTCATCAAACGAGCCTGAAGACCCATATGAGGATCCCCCATCTCTCCTTCAATTTCAGCCCGAGGAACCAATGCTGCCACAGAGTCCACCACTAAGAGGTCAATGCCTCCCGATCGAACGAGCGTATCGACAATCTCAAGTGCTTGCTCTCCGGTATCCGGTTGAGAGATCAAAAGATCATCGGTTCTGACTCCTAAATTTCGAGCATACTTCACATCTAAAGCGTGCTCAGCATCGACAAAAGCCGCCACACCACCCTGCTTTTGAACCTCGGCAATTGCATGCAAGGCAAGCGTGGTCTTTCCTGAAGACTCAGGACCATAAATTTCAGCAATCCTTCCACGGGGATAGCCACCGATACCCAAAGCAATGTCCAGACTCATCGAGCCCGTAGACACCACAGAAAGACCCTGAGGCACCAAGGTCTCCTGAAGACCTAAACGCATGATCGAACCCTTGCCAAACTGCTTTTCAATGGCTTGGACGGCAAGATCAATGGCTTTTTCTTTAGCACTCTGCTCGGAAGACCGATTTTTCACATCTGAACTTTTTTTCACTGGCTCCATGGGGGGCACTCCTTCTTCTAAAATAGGGGTTAGACCAAAGACTCTAGCACAGCTAGCCTAAGCTAGCAAAAAAAGACCTGAAAGCAAACGATCACAGCCAGTGCCTGCAACCCCGCCACTAGATCATCTCCGACCACACTCCACCCTAAACCCCAAAAGTAATCCCCATGGCGAGGATCTTTAGAGTGCCGATCAATCCACCCCACGGGAGGAAGCTTGAGGATATCAAAAAAACGAAAAAGCAAAAAAGCAGCAAGCCATGCCCCAGCAGACTCTCCCGCGGTCCAAGAGGCAATCGCAACCCCGACCACTTCATCAATCACAATACTTTGATGATCACCTACTTGAAGGACCTTTCCAAAAAAATGGGCACTCCAAACCGCCACGAAAATGGCAAGCCCCCAAAAGAAAAAACGCAAGCTTCCGTTTCTCAACAGGTAAGCCATTGCGAGTCCAACCACACTTCCTGCGGTACCGGGCGCTCGAGGACAAAGCCCCGACCCAAAACCTGTGGCCAACCAAAATACCACCTGAAGCCTGAATCCCTGAAATTTTTTAAAATCAATTCGCATCGACAGGGCGCATTACATACCAAATCCTCTTCAAAAGCATCAAAAAAACTTTAAAAAATCCCGGATCTGAGAACTATTGATCTGAAAATCAGCTTACGCTAGACTTACCGAAGTGTAACCTACAATACCGAGCATCCAAGGAGAAACCTCCTT
>DAISZI010000114.1:0-5785 GCA_036824885.1 Oligoflexia bacterium | reverse complement strand
CACCACAAGCACTCCCTGCTACTATTGGTCTCAAATCACGAATTTTGGAAATAACACGACCCAAGCGAATACAAGCGCCCCCACAGCAATCTCAGAAGCAGCAAGTGTTTTTATTCCAAGCTCAGGATACAACACAGGTTTCTACACAACCAATGACAACTCCTGCATCAATGCAGGGCCTATCGCAAGCACTAATAACAACATTAATAGTCTTTTGACCGGACATGCCTACTTAGACATTGATCGCACCCAACTCAACGCTCATGAAAACCTCTTACTCAATCTTACATTCTTTTTAAAAGGAGATACAAAAAGTTCGCCTATTTTTCATATCCAATTAGTAAAAACAGGACTTTCCGGAGAGACTATTCGAAACACTCCCCAGCCCAGAAGTTACGCCTACAGTTCCACCCAAGAATTTCCGATCGTTGCTACTTTAAGCACCTTAGTTTCTCCAGGCTCAGGAAGACTCGAACAAAACCAGATTGTCATTCCTCTGTCTTTAGATCCTGGAATAGATCGCATTCAAATTGAACGTTATTCAGGAAATGCTATTTTAATTGACGCCACTTTATTCAGGACTTCACGATGAAAATACTAGTTTTAATCCTTATCTTCAATTTTCAAGCCTGCAGTAACCTTCCGAGCGTGCTCAAACCCATGAGCTCAAGTGGAACAGGAGGGGACACCTCGACGGGAACCAGTAACACGAACACGAGTCTCATCGTCCTAAGCAATGCCATTTTAGATCCATTCAATCCAAGTACTACACTTGATCTTTTAGACAACGGCACCCAATCCATAGGTCGCTACTGCACCGCAAGCAACAACCAAGGCTCTTCCATCACAAGCACCAGTCCCACCGTATGCGAGTGCAATTTCCAATACAACCTCTCTACAGGATCCTCCCAGCAAATTTACTCTTCTGTCACTTACCATGAACAAGACATGGTCCGCTGCTCCTACACTATGATTCCCAATACCGTCACAAGCATTCAGGTATCTTTACACCTGATCAATTTAAATACTGATAGCAATACCATCACTTTAAACACCAACGGATCTTCCGGATACCTGGATTTAAGCAACCCTGCAAGCTACACCCAGCCCGTCCGCTACCAATGCCGTGATGTGGTGACTATTCCGTATTTTTTTGACTCAAGTATTTACGATCCTTTTCAATCAGAAGATCCCCACAAAAACTATCCTATTGATTTTTATACTTCTAATATTGTGGCTTCCTTCAGCAATTATATCGCAAACTCAAACCCTCCCAGCTGGAACTGTCCAAGCATTTTAGACCCTCAAAACTCTTTAGATCCAAGCATCTTAAGCACCTATTACACTCAAAATCAGATTAATTTGAATGTGTATTCGGTCATCGATCAACCCGGTGGAGGAAAAATGATCTACCCTCCAAATGGAACTGTCGATCGCTCGACCTTTTACTTAGCAACTCAAAAAGCAGGAGCTTTTACGGTACCGGTGAATGCAGTCACAGCCCCCAATGTCATTACCTCAAGCGGATCGCAAACAGCGCCCCCTTTGGGTTATGGCGCTCTTCCCCTTCCTTTAGGATCTTCGGGTTCAGGACAAGAAACCTGCGATACAAGCATTACCATCCCCTCAGGTTACCACTTCATGAAACTTTGGCAATTTCGAGCAGGGTTACAATCCAGAAACTACGCTTACCCTACGGGATTAGCTTCTGTACAAGCCATCACCTGCAATCCAGGCACTTGGCCTGCGGTATCAGATGTCAGCTACACCGTAAGCTCTTCCGTCTATCCTCAATGCGCTTCTAATACGCCCTACTCTCTTAACACCATTACCTCAACAGGTAGCCATTATTTATCAAGCCGTATTCTTAGCTCAGGCGAATGCATCGATTTAGACGATGGAAACGGACTTTGCAGCACTGGCAATGCTTCTCATCCCGGAATTAATTGTACCACGAACCCTGATACTTCTGATCAATGGGTCTACAATGGATCTCTTCCCAACCTAAGCATTCCTCAAGGCTATGGCTGCACCGAAACTCCTCTCATTGATCCCTTAGGCGTGTGCACCAAAATCAATGGATCTTGGCCTTCTTATTTTGAACCCACGAATGCTCAAGTAACCCCGATCTCTTTAGATGTTAGTAGTAATTCTAGCAATCAACGATTCGACTACCTTTTTGTCGTGACTCCTACCTCAGTGATGAGCTCGGATATGCTCAATACGTCAGGAAGCATCAGCCAAGCTTATACTCCCTACCGTTTTTTAACTTATAGTGACTGCCAATCTCCTGACCCAGATAACCCTGCACCAGGGGACTGCTTAAAAACGAACGCGATTACTACCTATGGACTCACTCTCGTGGACATCAATAACGCAGGAGATCCACCCGGAAACAGCATTGCTCGATCGGGAGCATTTCCAGTATGCGTGCTTCAACCAGATGCCAATTAGTACGAGAGAAAAACTAGATTCATTCTCAAAATTTCGTTATTATACCTCACGGGAGAACGAGGGGTATGCGATTTCTTTTGAGTGCTGCACTATCTCTAGCAGCATGTACTAATTCGCAACTAAATCACTTTTTAACTCCCGCAACCAGTACTAGTAGTACTCCCTCCCCAAGTAGTACAACAAAAGTCAGCTTTAATATTTCAAGCGTTTCAATTTCATCTCCAACAAGTGCCACAGCGAGTGACGCTACAAGCTACACTACCTCTATTTTTTTAGATACCAGCAACAATTCGATCAACACTTACTGCGATGCTTCTGGAAATACGCAAAATACTTGTAGCTGCGTTTTTTCCTGGACCCAAGCCGCTTCTCAAGGAGGAAGCTCTGTCAGCCTCACAAGAAATGTACACACCCCTATCACAACAGCCCAACCTGCTTTTTTAGCTTGTCAAACGCCCGACATTTATGCAACCGAAATCATGGATGGAACCGTCATTCAAATTCAAATCCAACCGAGCAGCACGAATAATTACAGCTCAAGTTTTATGATGAATCCTTACAATTACACCAAAAATAGTAATGCCATTAAAGGAAGCTTCCAAGATTCCCAGGGACATCTTTTTGACAATGTCCTTCGTTATTCTTGTTATCAAACTATGAACCGTGGCACTGTCATACAAAGTAAACTCAATCCACAAACGAATCCCACCACAGGCGCAATCATCTCAGGAATTTTAGGAACACAATTCTGCCTTCCTAAAAAATCTCAATCAGGAAGCTCCGCTGATCCAAGCTGCCCCTTTCTACCTTCCATACAGAACTCAACGCAGACCTATTATTACAATCTTTATATCCGAAGCAGCCAAAAAGGAGATATTAACTACTTCAACCAAGGATTCATTTGTCCTACTGTACAAGAATCGCTTCAAGGCCAAGCAAGCTTAGGTTCTTCCGGACAAGCATGGCCCTTAGATAGTCAGTTTGCACTTTCCATGACCCCAACTAATATCTTCAGTTTAGGCGTTATTTCTAATTCTAAACTTTCCTCAGGATCCTCAAGTGTAGGAAATACTAGCTGTTACTCAAATACCGGTACAACCCCATCCAACACTCCTGCCAGCAACTCAAGCAGTGCAAGTTTTGTGTCCTCCTGTCTCGGATTTGCAGCACCCGCAAATTCAAATGGAACCTGTCCAAGCTTCATCAACGCCTCAGGAAAAACTCAAGCAACCTACCGTCTCAGACGCTTTATCACCCTTTATCCTCTGATCTTTGATGCGAATGGATCTCCCTTAGGAATCTCACAAGGAGTAGACACGATTTATGTACTTGATCGACCGATACTCAATCCATCCACAGCCAATGCCTTACAGCCCTACAGCATGCTCGGACCTAAACCCTGTCCCTTTGCTTTTTTTGATGCCCAGGGAGTGACAGGACTCGGTACCAGCACACAAAATGTCGGAAAATCTACTTACCTCAGTACAAGCAACTTACTTTGGAATGGAAAAAACGTCGATGGAACACAATTTCCTAATTTTGATTCCTCCAACTCTGTCGCCAATTTAGGATCAAGTGCTTCTTGTTCCACCTCTTTTCCTGTGCTCAGCGCTAATCAGACCTATTTTTTTTTCAAAACACTTAATATCAACAATACGACCTTTCAACACCAGTACATTCGGCCCATCAATGCTTTCTTGCCACATTATACAGAAGACACGACATTCCAAGCCTGCGCTCCTCAGTCTTACCCATTCCAAGATCCACCCTTGCACTTCTCAAGAAATAGCACAACCGGAAACGTCTCTTGGTGCGCAGAAGCCTACCCTACTCAAAATCCCAACATCGCTTCTTTAGACCCCAATCTTGTAGGTGGCATCTCTCCTTACACCTCTCACACAGTGAAAAATAGCATGAGCCAACCTTGCAACGCAACCAACCTCAAGATGCCCCCCAATTACAACTATGCGGGGGTCGCAAGTACCCCTTATGCCCTTCACAACTCAACGACCACTTGGGAGAACACAACAACAAACCATAGCTGCGATCGTACCGTCTCCAACCAAGGCATTACCTGGACAAAATTTCCTCTGCTTGCAGGAAGCGTCGATATTGAAAACGCCATCTCCTTAGATTCAAGTTATCAATGTACGGTGACCTATGACCAGCTAGGTTCAAAATCCAGTCAAAAACTCACTCCTTCGGATGGCTGCTGCTCAAGCGCAAGTGTTTTCGTACCTACAGGAATTCGCAACGCCCTAGGAGCCCATTTGGAACCCAATACGGCCTGCGGCATTCCTCGGTACTGATCCAACCTCATTTAGGCAAGCTGCGATCTCCATGGCTTTTTCTAGGAAAAAGTTTATCCATAAAACGTTCTTTGTTCTCTTCCGAGACTAATCCACGGTCCTTATCGCCTCGACGTTTTGGCAAATTTGATTTTTTATCCGTAGGAACAAAAAATGCAGAAATCAGATAAACGCCCCTCTCAGTTTCTAGATCTAAAACATGAGACATCAATAAATTTGTCGTACTTGCATCTTTTTTTAATAATTCAAGGATTGCAGGATGAAAAATTCTACATTTTGAATTACAATGCTCTCGACTCTCTGAAGCAAAAAATTTCTCAATATCGTATCCATAATCATAGTAGAATTCTTTTCTTAAAAAAATTATCTCAATATTACTGGCATCGCCCGATACTAATCTATTGACAGAATTAGAGTATTTCTCATCGGAAGGAAAAATATTTCCTAAAAACTTCTCTGAAATAAAGCAGTACTTAAATACGATGTCTTTCTTTTCATTTAAATTAATGAAATCTCGAAAAATTTTTGATTTTGTAATACCTTCGGAACTAATTTTTTCGATTAATTTATCCTTACGACCCATAAAATCGAACATACGAGGCCTCAAGGAATTGGGAAAATAAGCATTAATTTGCAATTTTTCCTGATCTTCCAAAATTTGATGTCTATTAAATTGGATACGAAATGATACAAAAATTACGTAAAAACCTTTTTCATTCGCATGATCATCATTCGAATGACCATTAAAAAATTCTCTGACATCTTCTCGGTTGGGAAACATCTCCATCAGACCCAAAAGATGAATCTCAATACTTCTAGACTCAGCTTGATGATGCTTGATGCTCTCTCCTACTTTATCAACATTTCCTTCATAAAAATTTTCAATTTTATCTAACAAAAATGATGCATACAGCTCAGGTTCATCTATGATATGAGAAGCTAAATCGACACTCACTTCATTACCATTTAAGAGATAACTTAGATCTTCTGGAGACTGAAAATTAAAATAAAAAACAATATTA
>DAISZI010000113.1:0-5808 GCA_036824885.1 Oligoflexia bacterium | reverse complement strand
TGTCACAAGCGTGCAAGATGGTAGTGTGGTCTTTGCCACCAAAAACCTGACCTATCTCTTTAAATCCAATCCCCGTATACTTACGAATCAAAAACATAGCAATCTGTCGGGGAAGCGAAACAGTGCGTATCCGACTCGTAGACTTTAAATCTTGAACACGAATACGGTAGTGCTTAGCAACGGCATTTTGAACAGATTCAATGGTATAATGGGAACTTTCTTCCGGCACAATACCCTTCAAATCCCTTTTAGCCATTTCTAAAGAGATCTCAGCACCGCTCAACGAAGCTTGAGCTTGCAAGCGAATGAGTACTCCCTCCAGTTCACGAACATTAGACTTAATATAAGAAGCTAAAAAAGTAGCCACGTCATCCGGTAAATAAATATCGTCTCGTTCAGCCTTTGCTTTGAGAATGGCAATACGTGTTTCAATTTCAGGAGGACTGATATCTGCAATCAAACCCCATTCAAACCGAGTGCGCACCCTCTCCTCCAAACCTTCAATCTCTTTAGGAGGGCGATCACTTGAAACGACAATCTGTCGCTTTAAACTATGCAAGGCATTGAATGTATGGAAGAACTCTTCCTCACTCGTGTTTTTTCCTGCAATAAACTGAATGTCATCAATGAGAATTGCATCAAAACTATCTCGGTATTTCGCTCGAAACTGAGGCATCCTTCGGTGCTGTAAGGAATCAATCAACTCATTGACAAACTTTTCTGCGGATAAATAAGCCACACGTGCAGCAGGATGATGTGCAATAATGCGATTTCCAATAGCATGTAGCAAATGGGTCTTGCCTAGCCCAGGAGGACTATACAAAAAAAGTGGATTGTACTGCCTACCTGGCTGCTCAGAAACAGCCACAGCCGTTGCATGCGCAAATTGATTACTCGCACCCACGACAAAACCCTCAAAAACATACCTAGGATCCGGTCTATCATGAACAAACTTAGCAGGTGGAGCAACCACCACCTCTAAGGGCTCAGAAGAGCCCAAAGGCAATTCTACCGACGGCTTCACTGAAAGCAAAAGCTGACAGCTCACACCCGTCACCTGCGAGAGTGCAGATTCAATCTTTTTTTGATAATGATCCCTCACCCATCGTGCCGAAAAATCATTGGGCGCCAGCAACCAAACCTTATCTTCAGAAAACTTACTAAACTCTAAAGGATGAATCCAGGTTTGAAGCTGATTAGAAACAACCTCTTCTTCTAGAAGACGGCAACACGCCTGCCAAATTTCAGACCACTGAGCGTTTTTGAATGAGATAGCTTCCTTCATAACCGATCTCTTCAAACTAACATGCTGGCTCCTTCTTGACAATCTAGCTTATCCTCAACGAACTCGCCCCAGAGCCCCCCCCCTTTGGCAATGACGCTTGACAAAATAGAAAAATACGTGATCAGCAGCATCTCCCTCACGAGTTTTTCGAGAGCCAATTACAACCTTAATCATAGATATTCTCTGAGAATGCTCTATTTTGAGGAGATTTTCACACATCAGAGTGAGCAAAACTCGGGTTTTTTGCTGATTTTATGACTGAAGCGAAAGAGGAGATCAAGCGATTCACGGAGAAAACTGTTTTTTTTATTGACATTCAGTATCTGATTTGGGAGATTCGTGGTCTATGTTATGTGGAGAATGCGATCTAGAATCTGCACAAACATGAAGCACAGACAGCAGAAAGTCAGTACAGCTCTGAGTGCAACGAAGAATTTCGAGATGAACGCTCGTTGAGAACGAGCAGTGACTATAATCACGTGAGAAAGTTATGAAAAGAACCTTCCAGCCCAGTCGAACCAAACGAAGAAGACGCCACGGATTTCGTGCAAGAATGAAAACGGCTTCAGGTCGTAACATTCTGTCTCGTCGTCGAGCGAAAGGCCGTAAAAGGCTTACTGTGGAATTAGCAGGAAAATAGTTGCTCAGTTTTCCTTTCTCTCACAGACTCCACCATCCTTGGCAGTACCGCTGTTTCTTTAAAAAAAACAAAGTTTTTAGATTGAGCTTGTGTACTATTTACCGCATTCCTAATGAATTGAGCCATTACCGCCTAGGGATCACACTGAAAGCAAAAGGCTCTTCAGTAGAAAGAAATCAAGTGAAAAGACAGATTCGTGAGTTTTTCAGGAACCATGCGCAGCTGCTCGGTTCCTATGACTACAACGTAGTCATTCCGAGACTATCTCTCCTGGCATTTCCCTTTGCGGAAAAACTTGCAAATTGCTTAAGGAAGGATTTTCCCTCACTCCTTCCATGAAGCTTGTCCACTTTTTAGCCCGTATTTATCGAATAGGCGTTGCTCCTGCCTTAGCGCTGTGGTTAGGCGCTCCCTATGGATGCCGCTTTACTCCTAGTTGCAGTGAATATACAGAAAAAGCTATCGAAAACCACGGTTGGATCTTAGGAGGGTATCTGGGATTGAAAAGAATCCTCTGTTGCCATCCTTGGGGACCTACTTCTATGAAAAAGGATCATTATGGATCGTAAAACGCTTGTCGCTATTGCCTTATGCTTTCTCATTTTTGTCACTTGGGATCGCTGGGTACTGCAGCCACGTCTATCTCAGGTCACCCCTTCCGTGCCTCAAGCCCAAAAAGCACCGTTAGCCCTAGAAGAACCCGAAGCACATTCGCTATCCATTCGCACGGCTTTAGGAGAAGCTTTTTTAGGGGATCGAGGCTCTTTTCTCACGGATTTTCGATTGAAAGATTATACTTTACCCGCTCCTCAGGAAACCACCGCAGTCACCCTAGGTTCTGTGACTTCTAAAAAAAATCAAATTAATTTAACTTTTGATAGTCCGGATTTTCGTTATCTCAATCAAATTCAAGGAGATCTCACAGCAACCCCCGAAGGAGCAAGATGGACACACCAAGATGCTCAAGTGAAAATCACACGGGAGTTCATTGCTTCGGAAAACCAACCTTATATCGATGTAAACGTGCATCTGGAGTTTCAAAAAGAGCACCCTCGGTATGCCTTTCTCTCCTTGCATCTAGCCCCTTCAGAAAATGATACAGAAACACAAGAGCGTCAGTGGATTTATTGGACGAGGGATCAAGTAGAAGACCTCCCCCTGAAGAAAGCCTCTCAGTTAGCTGACATTCCAAGCACATTAGATTACATCGGAGCATCCAACCATTACTTTTTACTCGCCTTAATCGCACAAGGTCAAAGCCCCCATGGACTCGTACAGCCCCATGCGAACGCTCAAAGCAGCATGAGCCTCGTGTACTCGATCATGGAGCCTACCTTGCATATTCCGCTTCGGGTGTATTTTGGTCCTAAAGAAATTGGAATTTTAAAAACCATCCACCCGCACCTAGGAAGCACGTTAAATTTTGGATGGTTTGCACCCTTTGCACACGTGCTTTTGGCAACCTTGCAATGGCTTTATCCTTTAGTGCGTAATTACGGTATCGCCATTATTTTACTGACTTTGTTTCTCAAGCTCATCACCTACCCATTGACCTACAAAAGCATGAAAAACATGAAAAAAATGGCAAGACTCCAACCTGAGCTTCAAAAAATCCGTGAAGAATATGCTTCCGATAAGCAACAGCTCAATATTCAAATGCTTCATTTCATGAAAAAAAATGGATACAGTCCGATGGCAGGATGTTTTCCAATGCTCATTCAAATGCCGATTTTTTTCACCCTTTATAAAGTTCTTTATGGATCGGTAGAGCTTTACCACGCTCCTTTTATGTTCTGGATTACGGATCTTTCCACGAGTGATCCTTATTACATCACACCGATTTTAGGATCGTTAGCGATGGTAGTTCAACAAAAACTCACTCCGAACACAGCCACAGATCCTGCACAAGCAAAAATGATGCAATTCATGCCTTTGATCTTTGGAGTATTTATGCTCGGTGTTCCCGCAGGACTTGCACTTTATATGCTCACAAATACGCTTGCAAGTATTGTCCAGCAGATTTTTTTAAACCGCAGACTCAATGCCTAATTACCTCTCCGAAGACACGATTGCTGCTCTTGCGACCTCTTTAGGAGGAGCTATCAGTATCGTTCGAGTCAGTGGCCCTCAAGCTTTTGTCGCATTCAAAAAACTCACAGGCTTAGCTCCCTCGGACTTCCGATCGATGGTGCGAGCACAACTGCAAACATGGGACAAAAAACCGCTTGACGAGATTTTGTGCGTTTGCTTTCAAAACCCTCAAAGCTACACAGGCGAAGACTTGGTAGAATACCACCTCCATGGCAATGCTCAGATTGCCTACGAACTCATGCAAAGTTTAGCACAATTACAAGTGCGACAAGCCTTAGCGGGAGAATTTAGTTTTCGAGCGGTCAAAAATGGAAAAATGACGCTCTTTCAAGCACAAGCAGTGGCAGATTTGATGCAAGCGCACAATACCCAAGCTATTGCTCTTGCTTTAGAAAAACTTGAGGGAAAATTCAATCCTCGCTTAGAACACTTAGGAAAAGAACTACGAACAATCGCCATGTTAAGCGAGCTTGGCATTGATTTTTCAGATCAGGATATTGAAGAGTGCTCTTTAAAAGAATTAAAAAAACGGTTACAAGAAACTCAAAAACTACTCACTCAGTTAGAACAAGGCTATTTTCGAGGAAAATTCCTTCAAGAAGGCATCCCCTTAAGTATCTGTGGGCTTCCAAATGCGGGAAAATCAACACTCTTTAATTTACTCCTGCAAGAAGAACGATCGATTGTCTCCCCTCAAGCAGGAACAACCAGAGATCTGGTTTCAGAAATGCTCACGCTAAAAAATGCTCAAAAAAGCATCACATTACGTCTTGAAGATACGGCAGGATGGAGAAAAACTCAGAACCCTATCGAAAAAAAAGGCATTCAAAAAACACAACACTCGATTCAAAATGCCAAACTCATCTTATGGCTGGTAGAAGCCCCCGCTTTAACCGCTCCAGAACGCATCAAAAAAATCAGGACACAGTGGAAAACCCTCCAACAAGTATCCCCCGACCTAAGCTCAAAAACCATCGGAGTCCTCACGAAAACGGATCTTCACTGCGGTGATCCTGGGACCCTGGGCTTGGAAAAAATCCCATGGGTTCTGATGAACCAAAAAGATCCCGAAAGTCTCAGCACCTTAACAGAGGCTATTTTGCATTTTTGTGATTTTTGCACCCCTGAACCCGAGGAAGTTTTATTGACACGCTTAGAACACTGGCAATGCGTTACAGAAGCTTTAACGCACCTCAGAAGAGCCCAAGACGCTGAAGACCATGTTCTCTTTGCCTGTGACCTCAAACAAGCCCTAGGCTCTTTAACGCCTCTTATTGGAGAGACCATCTGTGAGGATCTTTTAGAAAGTATTTTTTCTCATTTTTGTATTGGAAAATAGACCGCGTTCTCAGTTAGTTTCTCGGTTAGGGGGATTTTATGATCGAAGGATGGCCAGAAACAGACGCATCTCAAATACTTCTTTTAGAACAAATACATAGCTTTGTAGCGCAGCACTTAACGCCTATCGCACCTGACTTAGATAAAAATGGACAATTTCCCACAAGCATCATTCAAAAGCTAGGTCAGATGGGAGTCTTGGGCATGATGGTACCTGAGACCTGGGGAGGCTCTGGAATAGATACGGTCAGTTACGCGATGACCATCGAAGAAATCGCCTCAAGCTGCGCTTCCACAGCTGTCATTGTCTCAGTCAATAACTCGTTAGTGTGTTCTCCCTTACTGAAGTACGGCAACGAGTATCAAAAATCTCAATTTTTAACACCATTGGCACGTGGAGAAAAATTAGGTTGCTTCGCACTGTCAGAACCTGGACATGGCTCAGATCCAGCAG
>DAISZI010000112.1:0-5809 GCA_036824885.1 Oligoflexia bacterium | reverse complement strand
CTTTTACTCCTCTTGGACGCTCAAATTCATTCTCCTTGCAGTCTATTTTGCGAACGCCTCCCCAGCCTTCTTCGGATCAACGTCAAGCCGTAGATATAAAAAAATGGCATCCAACATGGGAACAATGGGATAAGGATATGAATAAGTTCTGGTATAATTTGATCCCTCCAGAGGAAGAATCGTTCGAAGAACGATCGCGTGAGCAGGGAAGGATTCTGTCAATTATTCCAGAAATTGTTCGAAGAATTCCTCTTGAAAAAGATGCTCTTAGTGCGTTTTTACCTAATATCGAGGATCTTGAGAGATTTTTGGGCCACTTAAATGATCTCAGCCAATTGCATTTTTGGGCGATTTTAACTTCGAACTTAACGAATCTCTCGGATCATGGGCTCTCTCCTATTTCTATTTTGACTCAGGTTCGCGTCCTTACCCTGGCAGATCAGGTGATGCAAATTTATGGAGAAAAAAAGCGTGATCAGCATTTTCCTGAATTTCCTAGTTTGTACGATTGCGTTTTAGATTGGCTTGTTTTAGATCACGGTGAATCTCAAGAAGAGATCCGACTTAAAAAATATTGGATGTCCTATTTCACGATAGAAGCATCCTGGAATGATTCGTTTCAGGAGATATCGAAGTATTGGCAGAAACAGAAGGACTCAGAAAGAACGAAGCAGCCTATGTTTCAGTGGGAGCGCTATCCATTATATAGCCTCTCAAAACAAGAAGCTTTTCAGCGCCATATCTTGAAAGAAGTTGGTCATGGCAATGAATCGCATTGGAGTCGTTCATTTGGAGATTCTCGTTTGGAATCTTTTTGGATAGATATCCAATGGGCTCGGGATTTTTTTCATCAAAATAATATACCCTCTCAAGATATAAAAGACGTGCTGGATGCATTACAGTATCGTTATATAAATTTTTTCGCTATTAGAAAATTGCCGCCATCGCCATTGCCAGGAATCTTTTTTGAAACGAGAGATATTTCCTTTGTGACGCATTATGTTTTATCAGGATCTTTCTCTAAGGAGATTCTGGTAAAAATCGAATCTATTGTAAAACCGATGCGAGAGAGGTTTCGGCGCGAGCATGGTGAAAGAGTTTCGAGGCCCATTGATTTTGAGGTTCTGAAAGAAGAAAAGGAGAAAAATCTTCAAGATCACTATAAGAATAGTTATAAAATATTTGGAAAAGAGTTTATTTCAATTTCCTCAGAAGAGGCCAAAAACTTGGTAGAGTTAGATAAAGAAGTCTATACAGGAAATCTACTTTCTTCTTTAAAAATTAACACAGAGCGTTCTTTGCTTGATCCTTGGAGCAAGATTTTTGAGATCGCGAAACTATTTTTTCATCCTCATTACCGTAAGGTTTCGTCAAGTATTCCATTTTATCGCAGATTGAGTTCGCGAGAAATCATTTCCTTGCCTCAGGTTTTACAACGTATTGCGCTTCGCAATAACAAGGAAGTCCCCGTTGAAACTTTGGAAATGCAGCGACAGCTTCTCAATTTAGGAACGCCAATTGTGACATTAGGGTATTTTCAAGAAAATGCGTATCTTCTTCGAGAGAAACGCTGGCAGATCTTATTTAAGTCATTGATGTTTCAGCCTGGTCTCTTATTAGAAGAGTTTAATAAAACGAAAGCGTTGCCTCAGCTTCTTTCGGATTTTACCTGGAACAATTTGCAAGGACACTTGCATAATCAAGATTACCTGACGGCATCTTTTTTTGCTCGTATGCATCAGCTTTTAGAAGAATTTACGATCAAGGCTGAAATGCAAGATGCTTTGCCCAAAGAACGCCATGCAAGGTCGGCTTTTTTTGAAATTTTACAGGGTCTTAAAGGAGCTTCAGATACTAAAAATCTTGTTTACAGAGACTTGATTCGGACTTTTCAGTTTGAAAATTTCTCAAAACTTCATTGGAACGAGTTAGCTTTATTCGTCCAAGCTGTTATCTATCGGAATTTACATTCTCTTGAGAATCGAGAAAATTTTCAAGTGGATGAAGAGAGTGCAGTGGTTGGAATCTACCAACTTAAGCTCAGCGAGCTGCTTCAAACCATTGAGGTTTTCGGCAATGAGGCTCTGAATGATTTTATGAATACCATTGTCAAGATGGTTCGGCCTGATGCGGATTTTCAATGGGAATATGAATTAGGAGCAAGATGGAAAGGTACCTCATTGAAAAATCGGCAGGATCAAGTTTCGCTAGATCTTAGTCTTCCTAAGATTCGAGCAGTTAAAGAAGAATTCAGACAATTACCTGGGGAGATCTTAGGGACTGCTTTTTTCCAAGAAATGCTGCCTTCTTTTAATCCTCAGCAGTCCTACGCGACTTGGTTAGGGGAGGATCGGTATGAGATGCACGATGGAGAACATCTGGTTCGTATTGATGCAAATCCGCAAGCAAATTTCTATGACTATTTAGGATCTCGCGGTATAAAAACAGGGGATCACACCAGCCCTAAAATTGAAAAAAAATGGGGTAATCGTTGGTATCAACTGATTAAGGATGAAGTGGTAAATGAACGTGCTATTTCTTGGAAGGAGGGTAAACGAGCTCCTGATACGGATGATTGGAGTGTGATTCCGGGATATCGGAATTGGGTTTTCAAGAAGGATATGAATATAGATGGTATTTCCTCTCCTGAAGCTTATCAGAAAAAAAGCGGTGTCGATTGGCGCGAGTTGGATAAGATGCCGGACGCAGAGGTTCTTGCTTTTGATCCGAAAGACCATCGCCTTTACGCAGTCAGTAGGATTCTAGGTGAAAAAACGATCGTTCAAAAAGTGAATTACGAAAGTGGACAAGCCGAAATTGATGGTACTACTTTGTCTCGATTGCGGCCTGATAGCTCTTATGGGTTTCTTGCGAGAATAGAGAATCCTCGTTTTATATGGTTTTGGCAAAAAGAGGCTTCAACAGAGTCTCTAACTTTAGGAAAAAAAGAAAATGTTCTGCAAAAGGTAGAGCTTCCCCGATTCGGTATCAGCTTTGATCTAAAGTACAAAAACGAAGAGAATCAAGTTCCACGCTTAGTCAGCTATGAACTGCAAGGGTACGCTCTCGCTGTTAGGCAAGAACTTCCTCCTGGTAGCGAGCAATGGGGAGAATTTCCTCACTTTGTGGTTCTTGAGAAAGAAGACAAAATACGTATTGCTGTTCCACGCATGAATTTCAAATCGTATCTCAGCGGCTTGTCAGTTAATTACGATCTTGACTTTTTCAGCCGAACTTCTGAGGAGATCGCTCAAAAACCGGAAGCAATCCACGAGTATGCAAGAGAGTCTCAGAAGCTATTTGTTTGGCCAATAAATGCTCATCCGTTTCATCTGCCAGAAGTAGAGGATCGTAGTTATTTGGCACTTATTCATCTTTGGGGGCGTTCGCTTGAGTATCCGTCTTATGATCGTGCTCGCGAACTTCTTTATGGCAGTCGTTCTAATCAGGGAGATTTTAGGCGTTCCCCTCATAGAACGCATGTGAGTGGCGCACGAGAAGTTTTGGAATGGATATTCTCGTTCAAGAATAACGACTACGATCCTCGAGCGCTTGCGCTACGCTTAGGTGCGGCTCTTTTAATTGTGGAGAACGATTTCGCTTATCATCATTATGGTACCATTCCTGAAAAAACGCCCGAATTAGAAAGTTCTGAGTTCATGGTTTCGCATTGGAAAAATCTGGATGCTATCTATGGTCACTATCTCAAAGTAAGGGATAAGATTTCTTCGCGTTTTTTCCCAGAAGATTTAGAGAAACTATTTCTCAAGGTTCGAAAAGATTTTCCTGATTTTCCTCAGCAGTATGATGCGCGTCTTGCTGAGATCCAGGGAGAGGATTCTGGAGAAGTTCAATTATTACATGGAATTGAGCCGGCTAATTTTAAGTATTCTATTGATTATTCTGGTTATTATGGATACAAGAGAAAAATTGAAAAATATCTAGAAGCTCGATGCTCGATCTTGGAAGATAGCGTCAATTTTTATAAATCTGATAATATTCTTCGATTTCCTGAATCTTTTAAAGCTTTGTACAGTCTTTCTCTTAGAATCGATGAGCTTCAAACAGTTCAGCAGAAATCAGAGGTAGAATCACTTCTTAAGTCTCAACTTGAGAGAATGCTTGGAGTTTCTGTTGAACATTTGAACAAGCTTACGAACGAGCAATTAAAAGAAGAATACCTGAGTCTGCTGCGTCTTTATCTCAGGCAGGGTACAGTCATGGTTAAAGCTGAAAATGAAATAAATGATCTGAAAGAGGGTCGATCGCAAGATGGTAGTTCTTTGGATAAGACATGTCATTCTATGGTTGAATTTCTCTATATTCTTGCTAATGCCAATGATGATAAAAATCGCCAGAATATGAAGCGTTGGACACTCAAAGATGGGTTTCTGAATATGGATGATTGGAATAGTTATAATAATTTTTGGAATGATTCGCCTGATGAACAGAAAAAATACGAACCAGAAAGGAAGCAGAGAGATCAGTGTTTGTTTGAGTTTCTCCCTTCTATGTCTTCGGAGAAGTGGGATTTTCTCAAAAACCAGGCGATTGCTCCATCTTTTTGGACCGGGAATACTCAGGTTCATCGTGCGCGTCACTGGGATCCCAGAACGGAAGCAATTCCTGCTGATTTTAAAAAAGCATACGAGCAGGATAACCATACTGCTGATAGTGATGATCCTGGAAAGCGACCTGTCATTTCTGTTGGTAACTTGATGAGGTTTCTTAAAGAAAACGATCTGAACTTGGATCAAAAGGAGCAAATCCAAAGTACTGCGAAAGAACTATCTGGTATTTTAGATTTAGAAAGCATGCAAGATGCTTTTATTCGTAAAAAGCTCGAAGATCAGCGACTACTGATTGAGTCGAGTGCAAAATCGGATTTAAACCACAAAAAAGTCTATGAGTGGGTAGGAACGAAAGCGACCGCTATTTCAGGGCTCCAAGCGTATCGTCCGTTATTGCTGACTCTTAAGAAAAAATTTCAGGATCGAAGAGTGGCTTTTGAAGAAGAGATCATGAAGACGATCCAATTGCTTCCAGAGGGCGCTTGGGAGTCTGTGAGAGAGCTTCTTTTTCGAGAGTCTGCTGTTGAAGCTCGTCCCAGTTTAAAAGAAGTTCTTCAGATTTATGCGAATGGTTCTGTGGAGAAAATTTTTCAGATGAATCCTGGATTAACTGAAGATCAAGGAAAGAAGTTGCTTCAAGATACAACTTCTTATTTGATCGCTTCTACTTATGTGTTTCGAGTGGAAGAGGTAATTCAAGCGCTTGATCGCCTTCTCAATGTCAAGGATGTCGGGAACGAAGAGATGCAGCAGTTTTATCAAAATGCTACTTCTTTACGAACTTATGATATCGCTGAGCATCCTGATTACCTAGTTTTTGAGTATTGGTCACATATTCTCATTCGAAAAGATCAAATGGATAACCTCCAACAATTGACCAGTGAAAAGACTACCTTGCTTGAAATGATTATGGGCGCAGGTAAGACTTCTGTCTTATTGCCATTGGTAAGTCATGCAAATGCTAGTCCTGGAGAAAAGCTCAGCATGGTCGTTCTTCCTGAGGCCCTGGTTGCTTCTATGTCCAAACAGCTCAGCGATCAACTGGATCTTATCTATGGTCAGGGAATAGATCTCATCACCGTTCATAGAAGGCACAAGTATGATCTTCAGAAAATTCAGTATTTGTATTCCAGAATCAGGAAGGATCTAGATACCGCAAGAGTGATTGTAACTTCTAATAGTAGCATCCAAAGTCTGTTTCTGATTTTTATTGAATTAATTTATAACTACGAAAAGCT
>DAISZI010000111.1:0-5820 GCA_036824885.1 Oligoflexia bacterium | reverse complement strand
AGCTTGATGTGTAGCATTTTCCTTTTTGGATAAATTATATTCTTCTATTTTCTCGAGAGCTATATCTCTTTCACTTTCTGTTAAAACTTGATGGTTGTGTAAATTTATTAAAAAACCTTTTGCGTATTCTGATGTGCAATGATCTTCTGTTGGCAGTTTATTGGATATTATTGATATTAGGCATTCTTTTTGTTTGTTTAAAAAATTTAGAGATTCTTGCTTGAAATTTTGAAAATATTTATGGAATGTATTTTTTTGATTTAGCTTAATTTCTAATTTTTTTAATTCAAACAAAGGATATTTTTCTATTTTCTCGAGAGCTATATCTTTTTCGTTTTTTGTTAAAATCTTATATTGGTATAAATTTTTTACAAAACCAATCATGTATTCTGAAGTGCACTCATTATGCGTAAATCGATCTCCTGACAGTGTTAAAATCAAACATTTTTTTTGATTATTTAAGGAATTTTCATATTTATTTTCATTAAAATTTTGAAAAAGTTTAAGGAATGTTACTTCTCGATTTATTTTATTTTTTAATTTTTTTATTCTGCATTCTTTTAATATTTTTTTATTTTTAAATTAATATTAAATATATTTATCAATGGAAAAAATAAACAATTACTTGCATAAGAAATGTTCGAAAAAAGAAGAAAATAAATTAATAAAAATTTCATACGATGATGAATTGCAATGATTGTTCTATTTTTTTAATTTTAAATAAATAGTAAGTATTTCAATGTCTGAATAAGCTAAAACATTCAAGAGCAACAGTAAAAAAAGATATGGTATTTTTTACCTGTTTGATTCCTAGAGATTTACGGGATTTTAGTCATTTTTTAAGGAAGTTTGATTTCGTGCCTCGAATACCCAAGCAAAAGACATGGATGTTGATGACTCCCGCTTCTTTTAAAAGACCTGATGCTTCGTGAAGAGTTTGTCCTGTCGTCCGGAAATCATCGACTAAAATGACATTTTTGGGAAGTGTGGTCAGATTTTCAAGGCAGAAGCGTTTGGATTGAAGGCGTTCTGTGATCGTGAGGCTTGATTGTTTCTGGGTTGTGTAGGGATATTTTAATGCCCAAACCACAGGTGCATCAATGAGGGTGCTCATCCAACGAGCGAGAGTTTCTGTGGGGCTTCCTCGCATTTTCCAGGCGTGAAAAAAACGCTGGGGAATAGGAATAATAGCATCTGGTTGAAATTGTGTCCAAAGCTTGCGGTGTCTTTCTGAGGCTTGTAAAATTTTGCGATTGAATAAGAAACCGCGGTTTCTTTTCCAAGCTTTGAGGATGCGGTAGCAGGAACCCACCATAAGGTAGAGTGCAGAATAACTGTGAATTTTGGAGATCGGATCCCAAAACCGATTACAAGCTCCTGGTTGACAAGCGGGACTTGCGCAAATGGAACAAAGGGCTGGGCAAGTAACAAGACTTTGATCGCAAATCTCACAAAGCGGAAAGTGCTTTCCTAAGAAAATGCTTGTTTTACAGGCTACGCATCGAAACATCGAAGAAGGCTTTTTCCGGTCACTTCTGCAGGTATAGGAAGCTCCATGATCTCAAATAACGTAGGAAATACATCGGCTAAAGTTCCTGAATCAAGCTTAGCTTGGGTGAGATAAGGAGGCGCCCAAAGGAGGGGAACGGGAAAAAGTGTGTGTTGGGTGTGGGGCTGTCCTTGATGGTCTTGCATTTGCTCAGCATTTCCGTGATCTGCAGTGATGAGGACCTCGTATCCTGAGGCATGAGCTACAGGTAAAATCTCAGAAAGGCAGGTATCTAATACTTCGATTGCTTCAAGTGCTGCTGGGTAATTTCCTGTGTGGCCTACCATGTCTGCGTTAGCAAAGTTCATCAGGATGAAAGCATAGTGTTTCATCTTGAGTTTTTGAAGCGTTTCTTGCGTGAGCAGACGTGCACTCATCGGGGGAGAGAGATCATAAGTTGGAACCTTTTGAGGAGATGGAATGAGTATGCGATCTTCTTGCTCAAAAGCAAGTTCCCTTCCTGCATTGAAGAAAAAAGTGACATGTGCATATTTTTCTGTTTCAGCGATTCTCAATTGAGGAAGTTTTTGTCTTTCTAAGCATTCTCCTAAAGTAGAAGAGATAATTGTGGGAGGAAAAATAGAGGGGACTTGGAAGTTTGAGTCATAAACGGTCATACCGGCAAAAGTACGAGGGCGACCTAGGGTGGGAAAGTGAGAAAATCTTGCTTGTGTCATTGCTTGTGTTAAGGCACGTGCTCGATCTGAGCGAAAATTGAAAAATACGACGCTGTCTTCCGGTTGAATACCTGCTGAGGGACGAATGACTGTGGGCTCAAAAAATTCATCAGATTGGCCTTTTTGATAAGAAGCCTGAATCTTCTGAAGGAGTCCTTCTAAAGTGCTACTTGGGCCTTGGCTAAAAAGACTTCGATAGGCTTTTTCAGTGCGCTCCCAGCGCTGATCACGATCCATAGCCCAATACCTTCCTGAAACAGAGGCCAGTTGGGTAGATTCATCCAGTTGATTCAAGAGGTTCTGAAGGTAATGCAAGCCTGATTGTGGAGGGCAATCGCGTCCATCTAAAAACGCGTGGATACTGTGGGGTACTTGAAGTTTTTTGCAAAGCTTTAAAAGAGCGAATAAATGATCCTGATGGCTGTGCACTCCCGCATCCGATAAAAGACCCATAAGGTGGACTCTTGGCGCTTGTGAGAGGATTTTTTGTAGGACGGGATTTTCAAAAAAAGCTCCGGTTGCGATGCTTTTTGAAATACGAGAAAGATCGGTATCCAGAACACGACCTGAGCCCAGGGTCATATGGCCGATTTCCGAATTGCCCATGATTCCCTCAGGAAGGCCCACAGAAGGACCGTGCGTGAGTAAAGACGTATGGGGATAGGATTTTTGAAGGTGCTGATAAAAAGGCATCCGAGCATTTTCAACGGCATTGAAGGGATGGGCAGGGGCTATTCCGAAGCCATCTAAAACAATCAGTAAGGCAGGTTTCATAAGAGATTCCGAGGAGTTAGTGATTGAATCAAGATGGGGTAGGGTGCTTTTTTGTGAGATGCTGTGATGACTTTCAAGGGCGTGGTTGCCTTTGAGAAAAATTTGGTAGCCATTTGAAAGAATTCAGACGAGACTTGCTTCATGAAAAAAAAAGCCTCCTTCCTCAAGGGTCCCTTTTCTTTTTCTGATGGGATCCTGGTTTTAGTGACTGCAACGATCATTTACGGTGTGTTTTCCATTGCTAATGAGTCTCAAAGCGATTTTCATCCGGCGACTCAGATCGATTTATCTGTTTGGCGCCTCCCTTACTATACACTACTTTCAGCAGTGAGGGGAACCGTTGCTTATTTTATTTCTTTGATCTTCACTTTCATCGTTGGATACCTGATGGCTCGGTTTCGTTTAGCAGAGCGTTGGATGTTGCCACTTTTGGATATTTTTCAAAGTATTCCCGTTTTGGGTTTTTTGCCAGGTTTGATCTTAGGGCTGGTTGCTTTTTTTCCAAAGACTAATACAGGCTTAGAGTTAGCTGCCATTCTCATGATTTTTACAGGTCAAGTTTGGAATATGACGTTCAGCTACTACGCATCCTTAAAGTCTTTACCCCGGGATTTAGACGAAGCAAGTCGCGTTCTGGGATTCGGAATAAAAGATCGCTTATTGCATTTAGAGCTACCTTATTCCGCCGTGAATCTTGCTTGGAATAGCTTGCTTTCCATGGCAGGAGGCTGGTTTTTTTTGATTCCTTGTGAGGCAATGACTTTAGGGGATAAAGAATACCGACTGCCGGGTATTGGGGCTTATATGGATGTTGCCATTTCTCAGAAAAACCCTCTAGCCATTGGAATGGCAGTCATTGCTATGCTGATTTTGATTATTGCTATGGATTTTGTTGTATGGAGGCCTGTGCTTTCTTGGGTAAGGCGATACCGGTTAGATGAATCTATTTCAGCGCGTGTGGATGAGCCTTTGATGCGTGTTTGGTTGAGAGAGTCTCCTATGCTTCGTTTGATGAAGCTTTTTTTAAGACGTTTTTTTGGAAGATTGAAAAGACCTCGGATGAAAGTTTCTGTCAAAAAGTTTTTTTTTGGTAAAAAAATTCTGGATTTTTTAAACCATCTAGGCACGAGGTGTACTGGGGTCTTTCAAGTTTTAGGGATTTTGTGTTTAGGTGCCCTTTTGGTGGGGATGAGTTTCAAAGCGTACTATCTTTTCATGTTATTGATTCGTATTCCTGGGGCAAGCTGGCTTGCATTATGGGTAGATGCAGCTTGGACTTTGTTTCGAGTTTTTTTGGTGCTGGTCATTGCGACTGCCATGAGTGTTCCTTTGGGGATTTGGATTGGAACTTCAGCGAAAAGGGTGAGAATTGCTCAGCCTATCATTCAGGTCTTAGCTTCTTTTCCGGCTCCGATGCTTTATCCTTTGGTTTTAGGATTGCTTTTTGCGCTGGGTGTACCTTTTTCTTGGGCATCCGTTATTTTAATGCTGCTCGGAGTGCAGTGGTATGTACTTTTTAATGTGCTTGCGGGGGCTATGAGTATTTCTCAGACTTTGAATGATGCAGCTTGGTTGATGGATTTTTCTCGTTGGGATCGATGGAAATTTCTTTATTTTCCGAGTATTTTTCCTTCGCTTGCTACCGCATGGATCACCGCTGCAGGAGGTGCTTGGAATGCGAGTGTGGTATCTGAGTACCTTTCGTATCAGGGGCATGTTTTACAAACTCGTGGGTTGGGAGCCAAGTTAAGTTCTGCGACGGTCAGTGGCGATTTTAGTCTTTTTGCTGCAAGTTTAGTGCTGATTGTCTTCATCGTTTTTTCGTTGAACAGGTGGGTATGGTCGAAAATTTATGCTATCACGCAAAGGCGTTACCGCATTGAACTTTAGGGAGTCTCATGGCAGTGCTCATTGAGCTGAAAGATGTTTCTAAAACCTTCACGTTAGAATCTGGGACTGAGTTAAAAGTCTTAGATGGGATTTCGCTTACGGTGCATGAAGATGAGGTAGTGGCTCTTCTGGGGCCTTCAGGTTCTGGTAAGTCCACCTGTCTTAGGATCCTCAGTGGTTTGATCCCTGCGAATTCAGGAAGTGTTTTAGTGCGAGGCAAAAGATTGCAGGGGATGAATCCGGATGTCGCCTTAGTCTTTCAGTCTTTTGCTTTATTTCCTTGGGAGACTGTGTATCAAAATATCGCTTTGGCTTTGAAGCGCTCAGAGCTTTCCTCTTCTGAAGTAAAAGCGCGGGTACGCAAAGTGATTGATTTAGTGGGTTTAGAGGGATTTGAGGAAGCTTATCCTCGTGAGCTTTCAGGAGGGATGAAGCAGCGTGTGGGTATCGCTCGAGCTTTAGTTATGGAGAAACCTCTTTTATTGCTCGATGAACCTTGTAGTGCTTTGGATATTTTGACTGCGGACACCTTAAGAACAGAAATGATGAAAATTTTTCTGAGTCAAAAAACGAAAACGCGCTCTATGGTGCTCGTGACTCATCATATTCAGGAAGCAGTTTTTATGGCCAGTCGTATTTTCGTCATGGGAGCGAATCCTGGTCATATTCGTAAAGAAATTATCAATGATTTACCTTACCCTAGGGATGATCAATCGATGTCATTTCGCAGGATGGTTTCTCAGCTTTATGCTTGGATCACAGAGACGTTGATGCCGGATGCTCCGATTTCAGGAGAGGCTATTTCTTTGAAGCCTCGTCAGAAAGAAGGTCCTATTCAGCCTCTTCCTAATATTCAGATCATTGAGATGATTGGTTTATTGGAAGCGATTGCCGATGATGGAGGAAAGGCTGATATTTTTGAGCTTGCTC
>DAISZI010000110.1:0-5877 GCA_036824885.1 Oligoflexia bacterium | reverse complement strand
CCCCTTCTCGTTGGTCTGGAAAAACTAGAAATTGGGAAAAAATGGACACCGTTGACTTTCATAGCTTGAAAGTGATGTGTAATTTTGTGAGACCCAATGACGTAGGGTAGCCAAGCGGTCAAGGATGACAACCATCCTGAAACATACCGTATCAACTCATCTTTTAAAAGTGATTTTTCAGACGAGAGCATTTACCCAACCGATACTTCAAGCTCCTCAAAATCCTGCGGGCGCCACATCCTCTACCTTGAGCTTACTTAGGACCGTCAATAAAACTTCGCTATCCTCCGCCTCACTGAATTGCTCATCATCGCTGTCATCAATGAACTCACCTTCCACTCCAAGCAAATCATACAAAGAATAAAATTTATCCAATTCACTGTTAATTCGTTCTACTTGCGGATCAAATAAACTTTCTTGAAGCAAAACAGGCTCACTGCAAGCAACCACCCGATCCATCTCAATCTGAAGTCGTTTTATTTCACTGAGGATTAGTTTCAGTTGTCGGGCAACCAAATCGTAGTTAGACACATCCTTACCAGGACACTTAACAACCTCTAGCTTGCCCTGAAGTAAAAGTCGATAGCGATTCACTCTCCTAGACAATAGCGCCAAATCTTCGCCAAGAGAAAGAAAGTCCTCCTCTTGGACAGGCAAAAGAGCTTCACCCCGTGATTGATGATCCGGTCGACTAACTAAAGACGGGTGAGCGAACACATTAACGGAAAATGCAAAAAGCTCCATTGCTAAACCAAGATGAAGAAAACCGATTTTTTTTAATTTTTTCATGCACTAGACCCTTTTATTATATAACAAACACCCACGAGGTGTTCAAATCCAAGACAGACCTCTTTTATGATGCTCAATGTAAAGACCTTGACTGTTCAGCGAGAAAGAAACGGCATCATCATACCTAAAAGCAACCATAACAAAAACTCATTTGTATAGACATGTAGATTCGAATCAAATCAACTTTTTTTATACACAATCACCAATGCTTTCAACAAAGAGAACTTCATATCCAACAAGACTATTCTTTTCACCGCTTTTTGACTAGCAAAATGATACTCCAGCTCATAACACGATCATCTTGGATGATGATCCTACATCTAAGAAAAATTCAAGCTCATCAAACTTCACTTGCTCTCGCATCTGCTCCCAAGAGCTTATTTGTCGAATCCTCCACATTTTCCTCTTCTGTGTTCTCGTATCCATTAGGATGCGAAACCTATCCCAAGTTTCTCACGCAAGCCCTCAATCTCAGGCATTTCACGCTTAATGCGTTTTATTTGCCGATGAAAAAACTGCGTTTGAGCACAGTCCCAGCCTGAACCCCAAATGCTTTCGCCTTAACCTGAAATTTGAGTCGATTTACTTCACTGACTCATCGTTTCATTTGCTCAATCAGCAAAAATTCCTCAAATGAATCATCAATAAAAAGATCATCAGGCAACTCAGAGCAAAACTCAAACATTACCTGACTCACTACTTCAACTAACACTTGCAAGTCACGAGGGTCAATATCGGAAATCCCAACCACAATTCAAAACTGGCATCATATTTCTTTTCTGAATCCTGTGATCTTTCTTCTGAATTTCACGCTTTTTTCATTCTTACTACTTATAAAATCTTTTCTTTTAGCAAAAATTGGAGATTCTCTATGTTTTTTTCCAGATCTGTTTCTTTTTTTTGCACCTACTCCGAATTTTTAAACTCGTCTACCATTCGCTCGTGCTGATCTATGATTTTTTCCTGTTTCCACAATTTTTTATCCAAATGAATAACACCACAACCCGACTCAAAACTAACAATCAGCAAAAAAAGAGTACATGAAGCACAAATAACATCTACTAGATTGAACAAAACTCAATAAAAGCTGTCAACAACCCGAAAGATTTAGTTTCCAAATTTTAGAATTGATTCAGAAAACAATGCAAGAAATACTAGAAACTAGCTTCGCGCCTAGAAGAGCCTTAAGAGCCAATCCCTCATGCCATGATCTTCCATATTTTTTAAAATAGAAATAATCGCAGAAACTTAGATCCAATCAACTCAACTCCCCAAACAAGCACAATCACCTATACTTTAAGAAAGCCCATCGACAAAAACCCAATCTCATCAACTTACCCTGCTCCCGCATCTGCTTCCGAGAGCCCATATGTGCAATCCTCCACGGCTTCATTTAGTACATTCTGGCGATCATTAGACCTTAAAGCGATAAACGTCCCAAACTCCATATGCATACACTGAATCCGACGCATTTCACGCTTAATTCGCTTTATTTGCCGATAAAAAAAACTACGTTTAAGAGGAGTTCCAGAAGGCATTGTAGCCGCTTTCTCATCAACCTGAATTTGAAGTCGATGTACTTCATTGACATAGTGTTCTGTTTGCCGAATCATCAAAAAATTCTCAAAACAATCATCATCGGAAACATCCTCATCAGAAGAATCATAACTAAACACATTCCTAGCTCGAATTAGAAATTCGTCCACTAGCTCAACTAGCACTTGAACATCCTGAGGATCGATAATATCACCTCCTTCCTCTAGATACAAAACTCTACCTATTGCCGCATTAATCTCACTGCTAACCACACCCGAACGCCTTAATCCACCAGAAGCAACGACTGGTCGATCATTCAATCGAGCATCAACAGGAGGGTGAGCAAATGTAACAACAGAAAACCATAGCATTACCATCGCGAAACCAAGATTAATAAATATAATTTTTTTTAAATTTATCATATAACGCACCTCATCTATAACATCAAGTAATTACAACCGAAAAATTGCACACCACAGCACTGTATTTTATCTATCTCCGAAACTCCCAAAATGCCGCAAATTAGAAACTAGAATCAGACTTCTTTTCTGAATCTTGCGATTTTTGTTTTGAATTTATTTCTTTCATTTGCTTCTCTTACATTCCTTCACTAATAATGAATTATATACACCTTGGTATCCATTTTCTTCTCCAAATTCATACGATCCACCCGGGAATAGCGGCACACCCCCTGTACGCGATCGTCTTAGCAGCTTTATCTTTGCAAATCTCTTTTCCAGCGCTCGCTTTTGAGAAACCATGATCTTTTTCTCTCTCTTCAATGCTTCAAATGCTTTCGACATTGCTTCTATTTGCAAAATCAGATCTTCGACTAAAGATTTCTGTTTTTCCAATTCTTTCGATGCTTCTTTCATTGTTGCTACTTCTGAAATCTTTTCTTTTACTAAAAATTGGAGATTCTCTATCGTTTTTTTGTTTGCATCTGTTTCTTTTTGTTTCAAGTGCTCCGAATTTTGAAACTCGTCTATCATTCGCTGCTGCTGATCTATGATTTTTTCCTGTTTACCCAGTTTTTCATCCAACTCAATAACAGCACAACCCGACCCAAAAGCGGCAAGCATCAAAAAAAGAAGTACATGAAGCACAAGTAAAATCTCCTAGATTGAACAAAACTCAATAAAAATCGTCAACAACTCGGAAAGTCTAATTCCCACATTTTAGAAATTTACTCAAGCCAAAAATAACAAAAACTCACGATCTCAGTCAATGCTCAGTTCATACGTATGACCTAACTACTCTTGGTAATACAACCACTGAGACACGAAACTAAGAAGAAATCCTAGAAAAGTACTTTAAACTCAATCGCTAGGACAACGTACCACAAACTCGAATCTCAGCAACTAGCTATGACGTGATCTTCCATATTTTTCAAAGTAGAAGTAATCGCACACACTTAGATCTAATCAACTCAACTCCCCAACCAAGCACAACTGCCCTACTTTCAGCAATCCCAAGTCTTCATATTTAACAAGATTTTTTTATTCGTCGCTTTGCAACCGAGAAAAAGAAACTCTCCATATAAGCTGATCTTTTAAATAAGAACGCCCACGGAGAGCTAAGCTCATCAAACTCACCCTGCTCCTGCATCTGCTCCCGGGACCGCATTTGAAGTAACCGCCACAGCCCTATTGTCACCCTGATTCAAATCATCAACATAAGCGTGCTTACACACGATGTCGAACTTCTTCTCTAGTGAGTCAAACATTTTCATTTCCGCTTTAATTCGTCTTATTTGTCGATAAAACAGGGTACCCTCAAGAAAAGTACAAGTAGGAAATTTAGCAGCCTCCTTATCAACCAGACGCTTAAGCTTATGTGCTGCGTCAGTGACTTTCCTTAATTGCGCAGAGAGCAAGATACCCTCATATGTACCGTCGGAATCACTCACTTCATTATCGTACTCAAATTGGTATCGATCTGCTTGATGAACAAACAGTTCTACATCACGAAGACGCACGTCAGACTTCACTACCGGTGCATGAAGGATCCTCTTTACCGCAGCCACAATCATAGGATCGATAGACGGGTCAATTTCATTACAAGAACAACTACATGATTTATTATTAGATCGAGTACGAACAGACGGATGAGCAAACGAACCGCTAGAAAACACAATCAAGAACATCACTAAAATAATATTAATAAAAAGAATTTTTTTTATATTTCTCATAAAATGCACCTCGTTTATATCATAAAAAAGTTATACCTAAAAAATTACACACCATCCGTATTTCGTAGTCAAAGACCGGCGCTTCATGCGCTTCCAATTATTTGTTTTGAACTGAAGTAATACAATGGTTTTTTATCTTCTTTTTTTCACCCTTCAACATAAATTTATCTTGCTGAGGTTCATCAGCTATCTCATACTCCTCTTCTTCTGTCACATATTCCTCTTTTTCCAAATCTCCGTCATACGCCAATTCAGAATCAAAAGTCTTTTTTAAATACTGAAATCTATATCCTGAAATTCTTCCTTTCCCCGAAGTCCTTTCTCTCCTGCAACCTGTCCCCTCTCCACTTCTTCCAGCTCTAATCGATCGACCGGCAATTAACACCGCCCCACCTGTATCCTGATGTCGCGCCTGAACTCCCCCTACATCCGCATCTCCCTGCGAATCTACACCCACAACGCTCTCTTCCAGTGCTCGCTTTTGAGATTCTACCGTCTTTTCCAGTTCATTCAATGCTTTCAAGCGTTCATTCAATGCTTCCTGCGCTGTTGCTAGCTTTAAATTTTGTTCTTTTACTAAAGATTGAAGCTCCTCTATGTTTTTTTTCTGATCATCTGCTTCTTTTTTATCCACTTGTGCTAAATATTTAAGTTCTTCTATCGTTCGTTTCTGCTGAACTATGATTTTTTCCTGTTCATCTATTTTTCTTTCCCACTGAATAACTTCACAACCCGATCCAAAAGCAGTAAGCATCAAAAAAAGAAGCACACGACGCACAAATAAAGTCTCCTTGATTGAACAAAAATCAAAAGTCATCAAACACCCGGGAAGTTTGATTTCGACATTTTAGAAATTCACTTAAGCTCTAAAATCTAATTTTACTACTGTGATCTTCCACATTTTCTAAAGCAGAAGCAAAACTAAATTAACCTCTTAGATATGAACACCCATCCACGGATCTCCAATCTCATCAAACTCACCCGGCTCCCGCATCTGCTCCCAAAATCGTTAATCCCAGAATCGCATCTGCTCTCGAAATTTTATTTACTCTCGAAACCTTATTTGATCTCGGGACCGTAGCGACAATATTCAAGCTACTCGCCAAAGCCTCATAATCATCATCACTCGACTCATCATCACTGTAATCATTCGATAAACCGAATTTATCCAATAGCAGTTCAAGAGTTTTTATTTCTGTGTCAACTCGTCTTATTAGTCGATAAAATGGTCTACCTGGAAGAGAAGTACTACCGGGAAATTTAGAAGCCTCCTCATCAACCAGACGCTTAAGATTATGTGCCGCTTGATTGATTCTCCTTATTTGTGCAGAGAGCGAAAGATACTTATATGAACAGTAGTT